>JAITOP010000250.1 GCA_031289895.1 Prevotellaceae bacterium | reverse complement strand
GGCAAAGCTGCAAAGGGCTATCAGTTGTGTTGTTAGGTTTGATATGGTGCTGCCTTTCAAAAAAATCATTCGCATTACTTGAATAAAGTATTTCAATGGATTGATGACCGTTATGGTTTGCGCCCAATCGGGCATACTTGTTACGGGAGTGAACAATCCGCTCATCAGCAACAAAATCATCATAAAGAAAAACATGATGAACATGGCTTGTTGCATAGTGCCGGCATAGTTGGATATGACCAATCCGAGACCGGAAACAACCAGAATGTAGAGTGCCGAAAAGAAGTAAATAGTCGCTATGCTGCCTGCCGGAACAAGCCCGTAGATGAGAAACGCAACCACCATACTAATAGAAAGAATGATGAAACCGATGAACCAGTAAGGTATCAATTTGGCGATGATAAACGTAAATTTGCTTACGGGCGAAACATTCATCTGCTCTATCGTGCCTTGTTCTTTTTCGCCAACGATGTTCAGTGCGGGAAGGAAGCCTCCAATCATTGTGAGCAACATAACTATTAGCGCAGGTATCATAAATATTTTGTAGTCGAGGTGCGGGTTGAACTTGTTTTGCGAAACAATCCGAATGACAGGTACAACGGTTTTCCCTTGCACAGGCATTATGCTTTCGCGGATTTCCGAAGCGTAATCATTCAATATTACCGATAGATAGCTGCTTCCGATACCGCCTTTGGTGCTATTCACCGCATTGGCGGAAATCATCATATCGACAGGATATTGGCGGATAATGTCGCGCTCGAAATCTAAAGGTATTTCCAGTATCAGGTCGGCGGCATTGGCTTCAATGCTTTTCATGGCTTGGTCGTTGCTGACAGAAATATCCGACAAGACGAAATAGGTTGACGCTGCTATTTTTTGTACCAAACGTTCGGAATAAGTGCTGTGGTCGTTATCCACAATGCTGATGTTGATGTTTTTCATCTCCATATCGGCAACCCACGGCAAAAACAACATCATCACCAACGGCATAGCCAAAATCATTTTTGGAATAAATGAATTGCGGGCTATCTGCTTAAACTCTTTTTCAATTAAAAATTTTATCATAATCAACTATTCTAAACGGGTTTTAAATTTTTTCAGACTTACCAAGATAAATATCGCCGCCATAAATGACAAGATGCACAGTTCTTTAAGGATAGATACTACGGGCAGTCCTTCTATCATTATTTTTTTCACAGCGGCGATGTACCACCTTGCCGGAAAGATGCAGGACAACCATTGCAGGATGGCAGGCATATTTTCGATGGGAAACATCATACCGGAAAGTAACATTACGGGCATCATTAGTCCCATACCCGATGCCAACATTGCGGCTACCTGCGTATTGACAAGCGTTGAAATGAACAAACCCAGCGACAAAGCACACATAATGAAAATAAACGACATCACGCCCAACAAAAATAAACTCCCGGCAACGGGTACATCCAGTACAAAGACAGACAGCAACAGTATGGTAACCAGATTGACTAACGACAAAACCAAATAGGGTACGGCTTTGGATATGATAACGTAAATCGGTTTCATGGGCGATGCCAACAGTATTTCCATTGTTCCCGTTTCGCGTTCTTTCACAATGGCTATCGAGGTCATCATGGCGCATATCAGCATTAGTATCATTCCCATTACACCCGGCACAAAGTTGTATGATGCTTTCATTTGCGGGTTGTATAACATCCGTACTTGCGGGTTGATTTGGACAGGAACGCTGTAAGCACGCATTAATTCATGCTGATAATCACCGATAATCCTTGTTGCATATCCGGTAAGCGTGGTGGCTTGATTAGGGTCGGTGGCATCGGCAATCAACTGCATGGAAGCCTCGCCGGTATGCAAAAGGTTGTCATTAAAATTTTCGCCAAACACAATGACAAGACGGATTTTTCCTTCTTTTAACACTTCGTTTATTTCATTCGGATTATCCAACATCTTGATTACGGTAAAGTATTCGCTTGCCTGAAACTGTTTGATGATGCGGTCGGTAGATATGTCTTTTGACGGGTCGAAAACTGCAACTTCTGTGTTTCGCACTTCAGTACTGACGGCAAATCCGAAAAGAATAATTTGCGCAATGGGCATAATCAGTAATATCATTATCGTTTGCGTATCACGAAAGATATGCCGGAACTCTTTTTTTACAAATGCTATAAATTGCTTCATACTGTTTTCAATTTTCAATTCTCACAACTTTTCTCGCCATTTTCTGAAAAACCTCATCCATATTTTGTGCATTGAATTGGTGTTTAAGATTTTTAGGTGTGTCGAGGGCTTCAATTTTTCCATCTACCATTATTGACAGTCGATTGCAATATTCGGCTTCGTCCATGTAGTGCGTGGTTACAAAAACCGTAATTCCCTCTGCTGCTGATTCGTAAATTAATTCCCAAAACTGACGGCGGGTGATTGGGTCAACTCCGCCTGTCGGTTCGTCCAGAAAAACTATGCTCGGATTATGAAAAACGGCTACCGAAAAGGCTAATTTTTGTTTCCATCCCAAAGGAATTTCTTTTACCAAAGTGTTTCGTTCGCCGAATAAACCTATTTTTTCCAAAACAATTTTGGTTTTCGTTGCTATTTCGCTGTTTTTCACTCGGTAAATGCCGGCAAAAAGTCGTATATTTTCCCATACTTTCAAATCTTCGTAAAGAGAAAATTTTTGACTCATATATCCTATGTGTTTTTTCACGTTTTCAGATTGCCGCGTTATGTCGAAACCGGCAACAAATCCTTGTCCCGAAGTTGGCTTGCTTAATCCGCATAACATTCTCATAGCCGTAGTTTTACCTGCGCCGTTTGCTCCCAGAAATCCGAAAATTTCACCTTTTGAAACATCAAAACTAATATTATCAACAGCAGTAAAATTGCCGAAACGCTTAGTCAGATTTTTAATTTCTATTACTTTTTTATCCATTTTATTTTGTCATTAATTCGATAAAACAGTCTTCAACCGAAGGCTCTATCTCTTTTAATTGAGAATTGAGAATTGAAAATTGAGAATTATTGTTGTCGGCAATTTTCAATTCGCCATTTTCCGTTTTCAGTTCTTCGTTGAAGGTAACGTGTAAATATCCGCCAAACATAAAACACGAATTTACCGCGCTATTATTACGAAGTAGCCCAAGCAAAGCAAAATTGTCGGATGCCTCGATGCGATAAAGTTTTTTCGGATAGTTTTTTTTAATATTTTGCGGAGTTTCTACCGAAAGTATTTTTCCGTGCTGAATGAGAGCAATACGGTCGCAAAGGCTTGCCTCGTCCATATAAGGAGTAGATACTAAAATAGTTATGCCTTGTTGTTTCAGATTTCTAAGCATTTCCCACAATTCTTTGCGCGACACAGGGTCGATACCGGTGGTAGGTTCGTCCAGAAAAAGTACCAAAGGCTTGTGAATCAAAGCACACGAAAGAGCAAGTTTTTGTTTCATTCCGCCCGAAAGTTTTCCTGCACGCCGATTTTTAAACGGCTCAATTTGTTTATAAATATCTTCGATAAGATGATAATTTTCTTTTACCGTAGTGTTAAAAACCGTTGCAAAAAAATTCAGATTTTCTTCTACCGTCAAATCCTGATACAGAGAAAAGCGTCCGGGCATGTAGCCGATTTGATTGCGAAGTTTTTTGTAATCCCGCGCCACGTCAAGATTATTCACAAAAGCATTTCCCGAATCCGCCAAAACCAAAGACGTGAGAATACGAAAAAGTGTGGTTTTTCCTGCTCCGTCAGCGCCAATCAATCCGAACAATTCGCCTTTTTTTACTTCCAAATTAATGTTTATCAATGCTTTTACATCTTTATATGATTTATTTACCGATAAACATTTTACAATAATATCGTTCATATTTTATGATTTTTTTGCCTTTCGGCGATATTTTCCCAGCATCGAAATGTGCGCCGTTACTCCCATTCCTATTATCAACAATATAATAATTAATGTTTTAGAAAGTCCGGCAAAATAAAAAGTTGCACCCAATGCCAACCACAAAAAGGCTATTGAAGTAAGTTTGCTGCGAACAGATATTGGTTTATTTTCAAAATAATTTGTGAGAAATTTTCCGAAAATTCTGTTGTTCAGCAAATATTTATTTAATCGTGGCGAACTGCGTGTAAACAAGAATGTTGCAAGCAAAAGAAAAGGAGTTGTCGGCAAAACAGGAGTAACTACTCCAACCGCTCCCAATGCAACTGCTAAACATCCTAAAAATATGTATGTTACCTTTTTCATTTATCTGTATTTTCAGATGTTTTTTTTCTGTTTTTTCTATTTATCATAAACGATAAAAATGATGCAAGTTTTTTCTGTTTGGGATGTTTTTTTACATATAAATTTAACAACCAAAAAATCAGCAAAATAGCAGCCAGATAAATCAAAAATTTAAACAACATTCGCCAGCCTTTTGCGGTAAATAAACCTATTGCGGTAAACACAATTATATGCACCGCCATAATTGACCAAAATGAGCCTGATATTACTTTCTGCAATATTTTATTTTTCATAAACGCTTTTTTCGATTTAAAATTTAATTTCGCCATACATTCCTATTTTTATATATCCGTCGTTTTTCACAGCAATTTTCATAGCGTACACTAAATTAGCTCTTTCGTTGCGCGTTTTTATGGTTTTTGGCGTAAATTCCGCTTTCTCCGAAATCCACGTTATTGTTCCTTCGTATTCTTTTGTTTCGTTTTTACCGAAGTCTGCAAAAATTTTCACTTTTTGTTGTAACTTCAACTGTGTCAGTTGGTCGGCGGTAATGTAAGCCCGCAAAAACATATTTTCGGTATCGCCGATTTTAAACAAGGCTTTGCCCTGCGATACAATTTCGCCGGCTTCGGCATATTTCGCCAAAACCGTTCCATAAACAGGACTTGCAATTATGCTTTTATCAATTAAATCAGTTACTTGCTCTATTTGAATTTGCAGAGCGGCACTTTCGTTTGAAACGCTTTTGTTGTTGTTTTCCAACGATTCGGTTTGTGCGGCAAGTTGTTTTGTTAAAATTTGAATCTGGGCTTCAATATCATCCACTTGTTTTTGAGTGGCGGCATTTGATTTAAGCAGATTTTGAAAACGTTTTAATTCGATATTTTGCTTGTCAATTTGCTGTTTTATAGCGGCAATTTGCAACGAAATATTGTAAAAACGGCTGTCAACAGCACGCATATTTGCCAGCAACTGTTTCTTTTTCAGATATAATTGTGTTGTGTCAACATATCCTACGGCAATGTCGGTCGTTAATATTTGTCCTTCTTCTACATTGAGTTTCAGCAACATACCGCTTGCTTGCGAAGAAATCAACACTTCGGTAGTTTCAAATGCGCCCGAAGCATCGTAATCGCCTTTATTTTTTCCGCAACTTATTAATAAAGAGACGATTATTAAAGTCATTAATTTATTCATTTTCATAATTTTTGATATAAAATTTTAGTCATTAGTAGTATATTTTAAATTGTAAATTGCTATCATTAATTCAATTTCGTGAGAGGCTTTTGTTTGCTGCGCAATATTTTCACGAGTCAGTTCGGTCATTAAATCTGATATTGTGATAGTTCCGTTGGCAAATTTGGCTTCTGATGCGTGTTTAATATTTTTGCGCAGAGCGATTATTTCGTCATCGTATTGCATTTGTTCTTTCAATCGCTTAATATCCTGATTTTCACGGGTTATTTCCAATTGCAAATTATACATAAACGTTTCGCGCTTAATATCAAGCAAATGCTTATTTACATCTATTTTTTGCAAATCGTTTTTTCGGGTATATAAAGCACCGAAATTCCATGATAATCTGATTCCTCCGATATAATAAGCATCTAAATTACGTGAAAACATATTTAATGCGGGACGACCTACTCCGCCTTGCATAAAAAGGTTAAACTTAGGCATATACGCAGTTTTTAATGATTTTTTTTGAAGATTAAAAATATTGTTTTGCGATTCAAACCACTGCAATTCCGGACGATTTATCGAAAACGAAAACGGTTGATTATTTATATCGGGTTTAACCAATTTTATATCTGTATCTAATTTTCCACCAATCATATACAACAACATATCAACATAAGCCTGACGAGTTGACTGCAATTGCAAACTGATTTGTTTGGTATTTATTTGCTCAACTTTTACTACATCCAAATCGGCTTGATTGGCAATTCCATTTTCGATATAACTAACTATTTTTGAATGGTTTCTGATTAATTCGTCCTGCAAAATTTTGTTTTGTTCCAATTGCGTATCCAACAATAAAATTCCAAAAAACAACTGATTTATTCTTGCCTCAACTGCATATAAATCAACTTCAAGCTGCTGTTTTTCAACTTCGGCATTTGCTGCAATAATTTTTTTTTGCGAACTAATTACGCCGCCATCCCACAGTATTTGAGATACTTCGGTATATAACTGATATTGAGTTTTAGGAATTTCGGGAATATCAATATTAGGAATTGAAACAGGAATAGAAGTTACTTCCGATTGATAAGTAGCGCGTGCATTAACCTGAAACTGAGGCAAATAACCTTTTATTACATTAGATAATGTATATTCTTTTGAGCGTTCAATTAATTCGTATTGGCGAATTTGAGGATAATTTTCTTTTGCTCGTGTATGACATTCATCAATAGTTAATTGCGCTTGCGATGCAAATGAAAACAAAATAAAAAACGTGTAAATAAAAAATATTTTTTTCATACATTGGAAATTTTTTAAGGTTTTAAACTTTTTAAAATTACATCTACATTATTTTTTTTTCGCTGCAAAAGAAACTCTTTTAATTCATCGTTATTTTCATCAGCAAAACCGAAATAAATCTGAGCAGTTATGTACGACAACACATTTAACGAGGCTATATTTATCATTAAATCAATCGGTTTGATTGGTGAAATATTTTCATTTGCAATTTCCTCGTTAATTAATATTTCCATTTCGGCGAGTACGCTGTATGCTCTCGGAACAATTTTTTCCATTATAAAATCCCGTTTTTCTTTGTTTGAAACCACCGCGCGAAGTATAAACATTGGCATTTTCGGATTTGTTCCAATAAAATCGAAATGAGTTTCGACAGCGATTTTTATTTTTTCAAAAAAAGGCAAATCGGTTTCAAAAGAATCTTTGAAAGTTTTTAATAGAAAATCGGCTTTATTTTCAAAAATTTTGTTGAAAAGGTTCTCTTTTGTGCGAAAATAATAATGCAACAAAGCATGATTAACGCCTGCAACTTTGGCAATTTCGGTAGTTTTCGCTCCAGAATAACCTTTGTCAAAAAAAACATTTTCAGCAGCTTGCAAAATAAGTTGCTCAGTATTTTGATTGTTTAACTCCATTGTTTTATAAATTAGTTTAACATTTTAGTTAATTAAATGCAAAATTAGATGAAAATTTTGAGATTTCCAAGCGCGTAAAAATGAAAAAAAGTTTTTTTACAGAGGAAAGGTATATGATTTTTTTATATTTGCAAAAAAAAAGGAGTTTTTAAAGTTATAAAGTTTTTAAAGTTATAAAGTATAAAGTTTTTAAAGTTATAAAGTATAAAGTTTTTAAAGTTATAAAGTATAAAGTTTTTAAAGTTATAAAGTATAAAGTTTTTAAAGTTATAAAGTCTTTAAAGTTCGTCAAGTCTTTAAAGTCTTTAAAGTCCTTAGAGTTTTTAAAGCACACAGATTTACACATATCAACAAAAGGCTTTAGCCAAATTTCTCGATAATATTTTTGACTAAAGCCTGTAAAAATCATTTTATTTTATCCTCCATCTAAAGATGGAGGCAATTCAAATTAGTACAATTAATCCTCGTTCGGTGTTATAAAATTACAATAAAAAAATTCAATATTTCCGCTGGAAATGTAGAGAAAATCACCAACACCATTAATATGCTTCACTATGATATTGGCGAAGTAATATTGTGCATTATTTTTCATTTGCGCTTGAAAATAATATTTTATATCGGGAGAATAGATTGCCGCAATATAGAAAACGATGCCGGAGTCGTATTTCTCTTTTATCCAATTACATGTCAAAAATAAAGAGGGAAGTATAAAGGTACTAATATCATCTGTGATACTAATCCTGATTTCAGATGCATCTCCAATTTCAAATTTAGTCTGAAAATATTGTAGTTTGGACTGAGCAAAACCGGTTTTAGAGGCGGCAAAACCTGTAGTATAATATCTGCGTGTTTGGATATCACCATGACTAAAATCGTGATCTCCTGGAGATGTAAATGGTCGAAAATCTTCTTTTGCAAACTTTGTGGCGATTTCCGGACTGTACAGTTTCGCATATTTTGAATAAATATCGGCATACTTTTGCTTGTC
>JAITOP010000246.1 GCA_031289895.1 Prevotellaceae bacterium | reverse complement strand
TTACATATACGCCATCTCAAGCAGCAACCGATTTGACACAAAGTTACACCCAAACAAACCTCAATGCTTTTGTTAAAATGTTATTCTTGGAACGTACACTATCAGTCACTCTTACAGGTAATAATTTATTAAAGGAATATTCATTCAACCACAAAAGTGAAAGAAATGACCTATTAATGTATTCAAAAGGATATTACGATCCCTTGTTTATCAGATTATCGGTATCATACAGTTTCGGCAACAAGAAAGTGAATGTACAGCAACGGCAAGTGAGCAATCAGAATGAAAAAGACAGCTCGCCTTTTATATCGTTGCCGGATAAATTGATTTTTCATTGTTGACAAGCAATTTTTAAATATCCATATGATAGTAGTGTGAAATTTTCAACAAATTATCTGCTAAAGGTTTACATTTGTCGGACTCCCATCTATGATAAGCATTTTGAGAAACGTTCAAAATATCAGCAATTTCCATTTGTGAAAGCCGCTGTTTTAGCCTTAAATTCAGTAATTTTTTCCCTAATGTTGCCATAATTTTATTAAAATTTGAATTTGTTTGCAAAGTTAAGTCATATTTTATTTATAATAGGCTTTTAAATTGTTATATAATTGTTATATATTGTTATCTGAATGTTATATCTTATATATCTTACTAAAAATCATTTGTTTACAACATTACAGATTATCCTCAAAAAATCAAGAGATTTTAATAAAAATCACCTACAAAATTAGCGATTTTCGAGATAGAGAATCTATAAACATCTGATTTTCAGGGCTTGTACTTTTTTGAAAAGCGTTTTGTAGTGCACAGGGGTATTGACAATCAAATCCTTATGCAGTGTAAGCCATCCGGATTTTCCGGCAAATAATTCTTTTTTCGCCATTGCATATACTCTTTAAGGAACGATGCAACCTGTTTATTGAAGAGAACCATTCTAACTGAATCGCTGATTACAACATAGTTGTTATTATTATCGCTTTTGTGATAATAATAACAATAGAATGTTCAAAGAGTTGAGAAAATACAGAGTAACTTTACATCGTCAAAAGAAAATTCGAGTATCTTTTGTATGCTACAGAATATGATGAGAAAGAAAGTTGTTTTTACCCTACCCACGAGGGAGATCGTGGAACAATTACTTAATAGATAACTTTTAAAAATTTCTAAAATGAAAAACGAATTAATTAAACGCAATTTCAATATTGCATCGTTTGAAACGCTCGAATCTTCGGGTGAAATGTTAAATGGTGGTTTTTCTACTGCTTATGCAGGTGGTGCTAGTGATGATTTACTTGCTAGTGTTAACTTCGCCAAACAATGTGGCTGTAGTGTATTTAACAGAGTGGCTGGTTGTGGGTGTCAAGCTCAAAGTTAATCAAATCAGTGATTTATCATGTTGAATTTTGGGCTGTATTTTATATACAGCCCTTGATTTTAAAAATTAATAAAATGAAATACAGTCAATTTAATTCTATTATCCCATACGGAGAAAAATTTGCCTTATACAACAAAATAGAAACTTAAAAAGTTTTTTCTATTGCATTTTTTGGTGGGGAGCCATTACTTTATTTTGACAAGGTTGTTGTTCCTATTATTGATAAAACAATAGAACTAACAAAAAAATATGATAAAAAATTAAATGTCGGATTCACTACAAACGGTTATTTGATTACCGACAAGTTTATCGACCATTTTAACGAAAAACAAGTAAAACCCCACTTCCAAATAACATTAGATGGCTATCGCGAAAAGCACGATGAAGTTCGTTTCGTTACCAAAACAAAAGGTTCTTATTTTACAATTATCAACAACATCAAAAAGTTAGTTGAAAATGAGATGTTTGTACGATTAAGAATTAATTATACAGATGAAAATCTGACAAATATCTATAAAATTGCAGATGACTTACCAATAAAGGATAAAGAGTTGATAAAAGATTATTTGTTGATTGATTTTCATCGTGTTTGGCAAAATTCAAAAGTTGATGATATAAATATTATTGTAGATAAAAATATTGAAAGAATAAAAGAAAAGGGATTCAGAACAAAAAACAGCACTTACAACTCCGAAAATGTCAAAGGTTCATGTTATGCAGATAAACACAACAGTGCAGTAGTAAATTACAACGGAGATATCTACAAGTGTACCGCTCGTGATTTCAAAACCGAAAACAGAGAAGGATACATTAATGAAAATGGGAAAATTGTATGGGAAAATAATTCATTCGAAAAAAGAATGAATGCAAAGTTTCACAATGAACCATGTTTAACATGCAGGTTATTAGCAATTTGTAATGGCTGCTGCTCACAACAGGCATTAGAGCATTTGGGTAAAGAGAATTTTTGCATTTACGCATTTGATGAAAAGGAAAAAGATAAAGTGATAAAAACGAGGGTCGATTTAATTATGAATGATCAAGGATGAAACGTAAACTTACTTTTCACCATCAAGTTACGACTACGGATTGCGGTGCGGCCTGCCTTTCGATGGTTGCAAGTTTTTTTGGAAAAAAATATGATCTACAACAAATTAAATCGCTTTTTGAATTTACTCGTGCTGGCATTACAATGCAAGATATTGCAAATAATTCCCAAAAAATGGGCTTTGATGTTTCTACGTTAAAACTTACTACCGATGAATTGAAAACCTTTCCATTTCCTGTTATTTTATATTGGAAACAAGAACATTTTTTGGTTTATGAAAAAGCAAAAAAAGATGTATTTTATTTGTCTGATCCTGCTTATGGGCGTGTTCGTCTCGACAAAACAGAATTTGAAAACGCTTGGAAAGGTAACAATGACAAAGGCATTGCTATTTCCCTGCAACCAAATGAAAATTTTGAAAACATAAATTTGGGTCTTGTCAAGAAGCGATCTTTTTTGTCGTTACCTGTTTACATGCAAATAAAAAACTTTTTCGCAAAAAACAAATTCCGTTACCTTTTGGCGTTGCTTTTAATTATTGTCGGATTGGCAGCAAATTGGACAATACCTTTTGTTTTTCAGCACGTTATAGATGATGGTATAAGTTTAAAGCAAATTAATGTTGTCCTATATTTTCTTCTGGCACAGTTCGTTTTATTTGTATCTTACTTTTTGTCGGACTTTTTCAGTAATCTTATTTTAACAAAATTTAATTTTGTTTTAAGTATTGATTTAAAACAAACATTGTTAAAAAAGCTAATGAAACTGCCGATAAATTTTTTCGATACACGATTGAATACCGAAACATTGCAACGCATCAGCGACCAAAACAAAATTCAACAATTCGTTACATGGAAAGGTATTGAATTGGTTTTTACCGCATTAAATATTCTAATTTTTGGTTCAATTCTTTTCTATTACAACTTAATTGTTTTTTCTACGTACTTTATTTTGACGGCATTATCGGTACTTTGGGTGTTTTTGTTTTTAAATAAAAGAGCTATTTTAGAATATGCCATGTTCCTAAAACAGAGCGAAAATGATAATATTATTTACGAGTTTATAATGAATATGCCGGAAGTAAAAATTAACAATGCACAAGACAAAACCATTAGCCGAATTATGAAACTGCAAGAGGGTTTGAACAAATTAGAACTAAGGTCATTATTTTTGAATAT
>JAITOP010000171.1 GCA_031289895.1 Prevotellaceae bacterium | reverse complement strand
AAAAAGAGTTCATATTTCTGTTTTATTGTGTAATTTTGTGCGTTAAGAAATCAATAATCAAAAGGAATGGGAAATTTGAAAAAACTTGCCGGCGAAACTGCAATTTATGGCTTGTCAACAACTGTTGCACGCATTATAAATTTCTTTTTGGTGCCGCTTTACACCCGAACTCTTAGTACTGAGACTTATGGTGTTTATACCGAAATTATGTCGTATATCGCTGTGTTTCAGGTGTTGTTTGCTTTCGGGATGGAAACTGCTTTTTTTCGATTTGCAAATAAAGACGGCGTTAATGCCAACAAAGTTTTTTCTACAATTCTCATATTTTTAACGTCAACATCGTTGGCTGTATTGGCGGCGGGCATTATGTTTTCGACGGATATTGCAGATATGTTCGGATACACCGGACGCAGCGAATTTATCTGGTGTTCGGCGGCAATTTTGGCAATTGATAGTTTTACAGCAGTAATTTTTGCGCGATTGCGATATATGCAAAAAGTGCTGGCATTTGGAATAATGAAAACCATAAAAATTTTATCGGAAGTGGGATTTAACTTTCTGCTTTTCTTTGTATTTCCGACTTATGCAGCATCGCATCCCGATTCGTTTTTGCTGAAATTTCTGTCGCCCGTTCCCGACGGAGGTTATATTTTATTTGCAATTCTCGGAAGTTGCATAATTTCGTTAATATTATTTTTGCCGGCTTTATTACGAATAAAATTTACCTTCTCCCCTACCCTTTGGTGGCAATTAATGATATATGCCATTCCACTTGTACTCACGCAATTACCCGGCGTACTTAATGATGTTACCGACCGTATTTTGTTCCGTTATTTTTCGCCTGAAGGCACGTCATACAACGAGTTGCAGGGAATATTCAATGCAAATGTAAAACTTGCCGTATTTATGACCTTGTTTGTGCAAATGTTTCGTTATGCAGCCGAGCCGTTCTTTTTCAGCCAGAGCAACAAATCCGACCAACGCAAAACATACGTTGATGTGATGAAATATTTTGTTATTTTCTGCGTGTTTATTTTCCTTGTGATTGCGCTTTATATTGATATATTTAAATTGTTTATCGGAAAAGAATTTCGTGATGGCGTAGGCGTTGTGCCTGTTATGCTTGTGGCAAATATATTGCTCGGAATTAATTTTAATTTATCGATGTGGTACAAAATGTCGGGACAAACAAAATTTGCAATAAGCATCACCCTTTCGGGATTGATTGTAACAATAATAATAAACGCAGTATTTATGCCGCTTTTCGGTTATTATGCTGCTGCCTGCGGACATTTCTTTTCGTATCTTGTAATGATAATTGTGAGCTGGCAACTGTGTAAAAAACATTATCCTATCCCCTACGACTGGAAAAATGTAACTGTTTATATCACTTTTGGCGTATTACTGTTTGTCGTGTCGCGTGTTGTTTCAACTCAAAATAATTTGTTGAATTTTGCGATAAATTCTATACTTATACTTGCATATTTGTTTTTTATTATAAAGAAAGAAAAAATCAACATAAAAACCATAAAACAATTAATAAAAAGACGATGAAAAAAATATTAATTTTAGCAGCAGGTATGCTATTATTTGCAAGCTGTATAAGCGTTTATAAAAACGAGAATCGTTACAATAACGATGAATTAAAAACACGGCTTACCGAATTAGAAAAAAAATTAGACAACAATACAAAATTGTTGAAAACCTTACTTGATGTTATGTCTGTTGAAGAAGAACCCGAAATTGTTAAAGAAAATAACGTTCCAAACTCTGCAACAATCAACCAAACAGAATATAACACAACAGATAATATCGCAGCGTTAAATTTATTTTTGAAAGAAAAAAATTACAGGGCATATATCGGCTATAATTTTAATACAGACAAACGAGGGGATGATTTGCTTTTTGCATTCAGAAACAAATCTAAATTGCGTGGATTTGGAATTGTGCATAACGGTAAAGTTCATACATTGTCATTTCAAATGAAATATGAATTAAATCGTGCCGATAATTTAGATGCTTGGGTTGTATGGAACGGCAATTATATTGTATTTGCTATAAACGGCGGCATTGACGGCGATTGCGGTTTTTTCGGATATACTGTGCAAGGGAACGATTTTATAACAATTCAACAAACATGGAAAAATCAATCTTCAACTGTGCGTTATGCAGGCATGAGACCATATAGCGAAATAGTAAACGGCACATATTATACAATGGCGTGGAGAATTAATAGTTATATGAGCGGGGCGCGAATAAATATGCAAACAGGCGATATTGATTTTACCGATAATGCGGCAGAAGCAAAAGAATTACACGTACTTGCCAAAGTAGATAATTTATATTACGGAAGGTTGATAGAAAACGGTTATACAAAATGTTCCATAATTTCTGCGCCTCAATATTACAATATACTCAATAATTATACAACAATTTATTCAGAACTAACAACAACAACGATTCGGGTATTTCTTTTTAGTTATTCCAAACGCCGACTTGCGCTTATAGATTTCACCGACAACATAGTACGCCCCATTTATCTCAACGGCATTACCGACAAAAAAGTGCCAGCAACATTAACAACAATACCAAATTTTGAATATAAAGGAAAATATTATATCAGAAAAGAAAATTCTAATTATTCACAATTCGACGAAATAAAAGTTCCTTACGATTTATTTGCCGATAAATACATAAAACCCTAACAAAATGATGAAAAAAAATATTATTATCTTTGCGCAAATATTGCTTTTGCTGACAATGATTTCATGTAAACAAACAAACGAAAAAAAATCGGATTTTTGCAATAAAATCGATTCACTTTTTTCTGCAATTTATTCCGATAACAACGAGCCGGGAGCTGCCGTTGTCGTGATGAAAGGCGATAGCATTGTCTTTGAAAAATGCTATGGAATTGCCGATATGCAAACAAAAACGACAATCACGCCCGAAACAAATTTTTGCATAGCCTCTGTTTCAAAACAATTTTCAGCCGTTGCAATTTTGCAGCTTGCCGAACAGGGATTATTGTCGCTAAACGATAATCTTAAAACGTTTTTTCCTGAATTTAAAGCCGATTTTTATAATGATATAACATTGCATCACATCCTAAGCCACACTTCGGGAATACCTGATACGCGACCGCGAACCGATAAAAAATTTATGCTTTATTCAACCGATGTTGAATCGTGTCAATATTTGATTGATTTGCAAAAATTAAATTTTCAGCCCGGAACACAATATGAATATATAAATCCAACATTTCAACTTGTGTATCAAATTGTTCCGCGAGTTACAGGCGTTGATTTTGACACCTATATGAAACAACATATTTTTGATGTGGCAGGAATGACAAATTCAGTTTATTTTGAGGCAGAAAAAGCAATCCCAAACATGGCTCACGGATATACTTTTGATAGCGGTAAAAATATTTATACCGAATGTGATTACGGCGAAACAAATTTCTTCGCATCCAAAGCCGACGGCGGGCTTTACACTTCGATATGCGATTTTATTAAGTGGGAAAAGGCTTTGCGCGATAATAAAATTATAAATGCAGAATCGAAAAAACAAGCATATTCGCCAAAAATTTTAATCAACACCGATGCCGAATACGGATATAATACAAACACAAATTACGGCTACGGCTGGTTTATACAACAAAAATCAAACGAACCCGAATGTATTTATCATCTTGGCGATAACGGCGGATTTACAATTTATGCCGGCAAAATTCCCGAAAAAAATATTATATTATTATTTTTCTCAAATCGTGATGATATCGACAGAATAAGCACAGCCGACAGCATTTACGCAATGATGAAAAATGAAAACTGGTTTGAATAAATTATTTAATTTTACAGATATGAATAAAAATTTAATAAAAGAATTTATAAACATTGCAGGCGCAGAATATGTTTTGGCTGAGGAAGTTGACCGTCAAGCCTATTCTTACGATGCTGCCGTACTCACGCCTCAGATTCCCGCGTTGGTTGTACTGCCTGCCACTCAGGAACAATTAGGCAAAACCGTTAAACTTGCTTATGAAAACGGATTGCCAATTACCGTGCGCGGCGCAGGCACAAATCTTTCGGGAGCGGTGATTCCTTCGTCTGCCGAATCGGTGGTAATATTAACCAATCGGCTAAACAGAATTATCGAAATAAACGAAGCCGATTTATACGCAGTAGTCGAACCGGGTGTAATTACTTCGGTTTTTGCCGAGGCAGTAAGCGCTCACGGTCTGTTTTATCCGCCCGACCCGGGTTCGCAAACCGTTTCAACTCTTGGCGGAAATGTAGCCCTGAACGCAGGCGGATTGCGCGGATTGAAATATGGAGTTACCAAAGATTATCTTATGGGAATAGAATTTTTTGATTATAACGGCGATTTGATTAAAACAGGTTCGCGCACAGTGAAATGCGTTACCGGTTACAATTTGGGCGGGCTGATGCTTAGTTCGGAAGGTACGCTTGGCGTTTTTTCTCAAATTATTCTTAAATTAGTGCCGCCGCCAAAAGCATCCAAAGCAATGATGGCTGTTTATGACGATATTGATAAAGCCTCCGAAACCGTTGCCGCAATTATTGCAGCGCATATTATTCCCTGCACTTTGGAAATATTAGACCACAAATGTATTAAATATGTTGAGGCATATACTAAAGCCGGACTTCCTGTCGAAGCCGCCGCAATTCTTCTTATCGAAGTGGATGGTAATCACTTACAAGGTGTTGAAGAAGATGCCGCAAAAGTGATGGAATTATGCAAAAAATGTGGTGCAACAAATATTAAAATCGCCAAAGATGAAGATGAAAAAAACAAAATATGGGAGGCTCGGCGCAATGCCTTGCCTGCATTAGCACGTGCGCGACCAACAACAGTTCTTGAAGATGCCACTGTGCCGCGCTCAAAAGTGCCTGCGATGGTTGCCGAAATTAACAGAATTGCTAAAAAACACAATCTCGAAATCGGTACTTTTGGTCATGCCGGCGATGGTAATCTTCATCCTACAATTCTTTGCGACCGCCGCGATAAAGAAGAATTTAAACGTGTTGAAGCCGCTGTTGATGAGATTTTTGATACCGCTCTTTGTCTGCACGGAACACTTTCGGGCGAACACGGCATTGGCATAGCAAAAGCAAAATGGATGGAAAAAGAAACCAATCGTGCAACAATTGAATTTTCTAAAAATTTGAGACGCGCGCTCGACCCCAAATACCTTTTTAATGCAGGTAAAAAAATTTTATAGGAGAAAAATAATGCAAAAAAACACGAAACATGACATATCCGTAACCAAATTGGCAAAACAACTGATGGCTATCGACGACCAGCTGACAGGATGTATGCGCTGCGGTCTGTGTCAGGCTGTTTGCCCTGTTTATGGAGTTACCTCGAAAGAGGCGGATGTTAGTCGCGGAAAAATTGTTCTTTTAGAAAATTTGGCTTATGAAATTCTCAAAGATGTTGATGGAGTGGGAGAGAGGCTCGACCGTTGTCTGTTATGCGGTGCGTGCCAAACAAATTGCCCTTCGGGTGTGAATACTATTGATATATTTTTGCACGCACGCCAATTGGTTGCCGCTTATAAAGGATTGAGCAAAATCAAAAAAATTGTTTTCAGATTTATTTTACCGCATCCCAAATTAATGAGTTTTTTTGTAGCGTTTGCAAGCCCTTTTCAACGCTTGTTTATGCGTACAGCAAATAAAAATATGGGAACTTTTGAAGTGCCTGTTTTACGCCCGTTTGTGGGAAAACGACATTTTCAGCCTCTCGAAGGTAAAAGTTTTTCTGCCAAATTTGGAAATATTAATACTCAGTCGGGTAGCAGCAATATTAAAGTTGCTTTTTTTCCGGGTTGTGTTCCCGATAAACTTTTTGTAAGAGTACCAAAAGCAACGATGAAAGTTTTTGATAAACACGAAGTTGGCGTTTTCATGCCAAAGAATTTAGTGTGTTGCGGAATCCCCAATTTAGCCTCCGGCGACCATATTTCATTTAAACGCTTGGTAAAAACAAATCTTAATTTGCTGAAACAATCCGAATTTGATTATTTAATATCTCCCTGTGCCACTTGTGCCTCTAATATTAAAGAAAACTGGCTGCGATTTAAAAAATATTTCACTCAGGATGAACAACAGCAAATAGAAGAATTGCACGCTAAAACAATGGATATTACTGAATTTTTAACAGATGTTTTGAAAATAGATTTTAAACTTTCGCCGCAAAAAAACGGCAATATTCGTAAGGTTACATATCACGATTCGTGCCATTTGAAAAAGACATTAGGCGTTTTTGCACAGCCTCGAAAAATATTGAAAAACATATCGGGACTTGAATTTGTAGAAATGCCCGAAGCCGACCGTTGTTGCGGCAGCGGCGGCAGTTTTACATTAACGCAGCACGATTTGGCAAACAAAATAGGACAACGAAAACGCAATAATATTGTATCGGTAAATCCCGACATTGTAGCAACAGCCTGCCCTGCATGTATGCTGCAACTTATGGATATGCTTTCGCAAAATGGCGACAACGTAGAAGTAAAACATGTTATTGAACTTTATGCCGATAGTTTGTAAACTGTATTCAGTATTCAGTAATCAGTAATCAGTATTCCGTATCTGGTATTTAGTCGTTGGTATTTGGTCGGTTGTTCATTATTAATTCAACTTTCGCAAGTTCGTTAGATTATTGATTTTTAAATATATTTATGATTTATATTTTTTGCAATATACTTATTATAAATATTTTAGTTCTTAACCTCATTTACACCTAATTTTTCAACAAAACAACCTCAGTAGCCTAAAATTA
>JAITOP010000167.1 GCA_031289895.1 Prevotellaceae bacterium | reverse complement strand
CTGTCGCAAGTAAAGTTGTACGGTATTTTCGAGTCCAAAGTAAATGGCATCGCTTATTAGGGCGTGACCTATAGAAACTTCAAGAAGTTCGGGAATGTTTTTGTGAAAAAATCTCAGGTTTTCGAGATTCAAATCATGTCCGGCATTTATTCCCAGCCCAAGTTCTTTTGCTTTTTCGGCAGCTGCAACAAATGGTTCAATCGCTTTTTCTTTGTTTGCCTTAAAATTTGCCGCGTATGGTTCGGTGTACAGTTCGATACGGTCGGTTTCTGTTTCTGCGGCATAACAAATATTCGTCAAATTTGTATCGACAAAAACGGATGTTCTTATTCCTTGTTTTTTAAAAATTGAAATAATGTTTTTCAAAAAATCCTTATGTTTTCGCGTGTCCCAGCCTGAATTTGAGGTGATTTGGTCGGGAGCATCCGGCACTAATGTAACCTGAGTCGGACAAATTTCAAGCACCAAATCTATGAACGACTGAACGGGGTTTCCTTCGATGTTAAATTCTGTTATTATCAATGGTTTCAGATTTTTCACATCCGAATACCTTATATGACGCTCGTCGGGACGCGGGTGAACAGTTATGCCGTGCGCGCCAAATCGCTGACAATCGACTGCTATCTGCAATACATCCGGAACGTCTCCACCGCGTGCATTTCGCAGTGTTGCTATTTTATTTATGTTAACACTTAATTTTGCCATTGTGTTAAATTTTGCGTTTTTATTCACAAAGTTAATATTTATTATGAAAACAAACGATTTTTGTAAGAAAAAAAGATATAACTTGCAGAAAATTTCTTTATGAAAATCGCTGTTTACGGAAGAAACATAACTACTTCATTCGACAATTATATGTCGATATTAAATGTGCTAAAAGCTAATGGCTGCATACTTTTTATTTATGCCGAGTTCGCAAAATTTTTGTCGGAAAAAACATCCGATTTTTGCGATTGTTCTATTTTTTACGACGAAAAAGATTTGACTAATGATTTTTCTTTTTTTGTAAGTCTCGGCGGAGATGGTACTTTTTTGGAGGCAGCGCGGTTTATACGAAAAAATAACATTCCTGTAATAGGCGTAAATACAGGTTCGCTGGGATTTTTGGCAAACATTTCGGTTGATGAATTTAGCGCCGTTTTTAATGAAATTTTAAACGAAAAATACGAAACCGAACATCGCACATTAATACAGGTTACGGCAGTCGGTAAACAAAATATTTATGCCTGTGCGCTCAACGAAATAACGTTTCAGCGCAAAATGCCGGCGCTTATTTCAACAACCGTAGAAATCAACGGCGAGCAATTATCAAAATACTGGTCTGACGGTTTGATAATCGCCACGCCAACAGGTTCAACAGCATATTCGATGAGCGTTGGCGGACCAATAATCGTTCCAACGGCGGCAAATTTTGTAATATCGCCCATTGCGCCTCACAATCTGGCAATACGTCCGTTTGTAATATCCGACGATATCGAAATAAAAATAAAATTGCAGACACGAGGCGAAACCGCAATGTTTACTGCCGATAACGAAATGTTTGAAGTAGAATCGGGAATGGAATTTACAGTGAAAAAATCGGCGGAAAAAGTAAATATTATAAAACCAAACAGCGTTAATTTTTACAAAACACTTAGAAATAAATTAATGTGGGGATATGATATTCGTAATGATATTAACGTTTATCAACACTTCGATAGGCGCAAAACATAAAATAAATATTACCTTTGCAGTCTTATTTACAATTAGAATATTAAAATAATTGACAACAAATATAAAAATATACGGTTCGATAATTTTGTTAACGCTTTATACACCTTTGCTTTCACAGGAGAGCAACGGTTTACTTTCACCAATTCACAAAGGCGAAGTAGGCGCGGCAATCGGATGTTCATATTACATTGGCGATTTTAACGAAAGTGTTGTACCATATATGGTTAGCCCAACGGCAGGATTATTATACAGATATAATTTTACAAAATATATAAACGTGAGAGTTCAAATTTCGGGAGGAATAGTAAAAGGCGATTCGCGTAAGTACGAAGGCGGGTTGCAAGGATTTCCGCAAGGAGTAAATTTAGTGTTTAACCGCAATTTTTACACCGCAGATGCTTACGCCGAATTTAATTTTCTCCCATTTTCGTCGATAGACCCGAAACGAGAACTGATTTTCACACCATTTTTAATGATAGGAGCAGGATATATGTATATTACAAAAAACGGCAAAAACAACGAACCGTATATGAGCGCAGCATCAGTGGCTTATCCAATGCTGTACGATTCGCTGAAAATCACATCCAGCATTACATTGCCAATGGCGTTCGGATTCAAATATTCGCCGGCAAAACAATGGACGGTTACTGCCGAATGTGTATTTCATAAAACAAATACCGATAAAATAGACCAGTACACAAACAGAAGCGAAAACAGCAATTCGTTTAATATATTCAACAAAGATTGGGTTTCAACGCTGTTGCTAACTGTAAGTTACAGATTTATCGACCGCGCTCCGTGTGCAACATATAAAACAAATAAAAGCACAAAAAAACGTGATTATAAAGGATTTATAAAATAATTAAATATAAAATAATGCATCGACTCGACAAAAATAAAATACCTCAACACGTTGCCATAATAATGGATGGCAATGGACGCTGGGCGAAAAGTCAAGGTTTGAAAAGAATTTTCGGACATCGTCATGCATTAAATTCCGTACGCTCTACTGTTGAGGCAGCAAGCAAAATCGGAATAAAATATTTAACGCTTTATACTTTTTCTACCGAAAACTGGAATCGCCCAAAAGATGAAATCGATGGGCTGATGGATATGCTGGCGACGGCAATAGATAAGGAACTTCCCGATTTACACAAAAACAATGTAAGCCTGAAAACAATAGGCGATATTACAAAAATGAACAATAAAATTCAGGATAAATTAAATAAAGCTATTATATTTACATCCGAAAACAAAGGATTGACGTTGACGCTGGCGCTAAATTACGGCTCGCGCGAGGAAATTGTTGACTGTGTAAAACGCTGTTTACGTGAAGTTACCGACAAAAATATGAATCTGGATGACATAAACGAAACACTGATTTCAGCAAAAATGCACACAAGCAATATGCCCGACCCCGAACTGATAATTCGCACAAGCGGAGAAAAGCGGTTGAGTAATTTTTTATTATGGCAGGCTGCTTACAGCGAACTTTATTTTACCGAAATTCTTTGGCCTGATTTTCGCAAACAACATCTTTACGATGCAATTTACGATTATCAAAATCGCGAAAGACGATTCGGAAAAACAAGCGAACAAATTAAAAAATATGAATAATAAGAACTATATTAATATAAAATGAAAAATATATCAAAACTAAAAGTACTCGCCACTCTGCTGCTCACAAGCAATATTTTGCTTGCACAAAATGTAGGAACAAACTATAACGACCCCAAACAGTACGTAATACAAGACTTGACGGTTTCGGGCTTGCAATTTCTTGACCCAAATCAAATCCTTTCAATATCAGGATTTGCTGTTGGCGACACAATAACAGTACCAAGCGAAGACTTGTCGTTTTTGGTGAAAAAATTATGGCTCAACCGCTATTTTTCGAAGGTAGCCTTGCGTTACACAAAAATAGAAGACGATAAAATCTGGTTGGATATAAACCTTCAGGAAAATCTGCGTCTTTCAAATTGGGAATTTGTTGGTGCGTCCGGAAAAAAAATCAGCAAAAGCAACAAAACCGATTTGGACGAAAAACTTAATCTGCGGCGAGGAACAGTAGTTTCGGAATTTATGCTCGAAAACTCAAAACGATTAATAAAAAGATATTTTGCCGACAAAGGATTTTTAAATGTCGAAGTTACAGCAATGCAACGCACCGACACTGTTGTAACAAACGCAACACTATTAACTTTTGTGATAAATAAAAATCCGAAAGTGAAAATTAAAAACCTGAATTTTGGCGGAAACAACGATATTTCCAACAAAAAATTGCGCAAAGCAATGAAAAAAACAAAACGCAAAAGTCTTTTCCGCTCAGGTAAATATATCAGAGAAAAATATGACGAAGATTTGGAAAATATCATCACATACTATAATAAAAAAGGCTACCGCGATGCAAAAATCGTATCCGACACAATGTATGCGCTTGACAGTAAATTTATAAACGTAGATATTAAGGTAGAAGAAGGAAAACAATATTTTATACGCAGCATAACGTGGGTAGGAAATTCAATATTGCCCGAAGACCATTTAACCGCAACACTCGGATTAAAAAAAGGCGATGTGTATGACAAATCGGCATTAAGCAAAATGCTGTTTGAGGATGACTTTTCAGTATCAACACAATACAACGATATGGGATACATGTTTTTTTACCTCGACCCCGTAGAAGTTAATATTGACGGCGATTCTATTGATTTGGAAATGCGAATGTTAGAAGGCGCACAGGCAAGATTTAACAAAATAGCAATCAACGGAAACAACAAAACCGACGAAGACGTTGTACGCCGCGAACTATATACAAAACCCGGCGAACTTTTCAGCAAAACAGCAATAATGGAATCAATACGACGATTGGCAACATCAGGATATTTCAATCCCGAAGCATTTAGCAAACCCGACGGAATAAGCACCATTCCCGACCAAGCCAATTCTACCGTTGACCTTGCTTACAATCTCGAAGAAGTTTCTAACGACCAACTCGAACTTTCAGGCGGCTGGGGAGGCGGAATGTTTGTTGGCTC
>JAITOP010000103.1 GCA_031289895.1 Prevotellaceae bacterium | reverse complement strand
CCAACGTGGCTCAACGACCGCGACCAATTTCTGTTTCCAAACAAAAAATGGGAAAAAGATATTGAATTTCAGAACGATTGTTTGACATTTACGCTGTTTCACGGGCAAAATAGAATTAGTGTTACAGATGGTGTAAATCATTGGATACCATTTACAGAAGAACAAGTCGATGCACTTGATACATTTGAAAGCCACTTCATGACAAGTTTTATAAATGGGAAAATCAAACAAAACGGTTATACAAATCTGTTTGAAAATGTAGAAGAGAAATTTTGTATAAAACGCAATTTTTCACCCGAAGCATCCGAAGTTTTCATGGCAGGCAGAGCATTGTGGAAATATTATCATCAACAACCAAATTGTAATGTAAATGCCTCATTGTATGATATTCGCGAACATTTTCAAGGCAGAAATGAAAAAGGTAAAATGAACAATAGCAGTGAAGATGAAACATATACCAATTTAATAACCAACTTGCGAGACAAACTGAAAACGTTGGCAAAAAAAATTGAACCAAAAGTTTATGAATATGGTTTTTTAAAGTTATAAAGTTTTTAAAGTTATAAAGTTCATAAAGTTTTTTCAAAAAACAAATCAACAAATCAACAAATCAACAAATCAACAAAAAACAACTCAACAAAAAACAAAAAACAAATCAACAAACAACAAATCAACTATATTCAAATTAACTCGCATACAGTTGCATTGCTTGCATTAATCAAATCGGCTGGAGTGATTTTAATTTGCAGTCCACGCATGCCGGCACTTACGTAAATATAAGGAAATTGCAAGCATGTTTTGTGAATGTAAGTGGGAAAACTTTTTTTCATTCCTATCGGAGAGCAGCCGCCACGTATGTAACCTGTAATCAATAAAATATCTTTCATTGGAATTAAATCGCAATTTTTGTTGCCAGCAATTTTGGCTGCTGTTTTTAGATTTACTTCGGCATCGGCAGGAATAATGCAAACAAAAACGCCGTTTTTATCGCCGCGCAAAACCAGAGTTTTGAACACAATATCAATTGGTTCGTCAAGTTGAGCGGCTACGTGTATTGCGCTTAAATCTGTTTCATCAACTTCGTAAGCAATTAGTTGGTAAGATATTTTTTTGCTGTCGAGCAAACGCGCTGCATTTGTTTTTTGCGTTTTTTTCATTTTACGGGTTATATTTTCATTTTTCATTTTCAATATAAAAGGCTGCCAATAAGTTTTTTATGACAGCCTTTTATAAAAATTAATAATAATTTATTCAATTATTGATTTAAAGTTTTCAATATCTTCCAATTTGAATGATTTGATGTAATTAAATCTTTCCTCATTCCATGCAACCGAGCGTTTTGTATATACTTCGGCAATTTTTGCATATTCGTTATTGCGTTGTGCATCAAGCAAAAGCAGATAACTCATAATTATATGTCCAGCCATTTCAACCAAACGCCGTGCGTGAAAATCAAGATATTCCTGATTTTTTGGTTCGGAAACTATTGCAATTGCCTGTTCGTAATCGGCTGTAAGTGCAACGAGTTGTTGCTTAATATCAGCATATTCGGCAGCGGTTACGCTTGTTTCGTATTGGCGAATTTTATTTAAATATGCGCCTGTTGTAACGCCGCGAATTGCTGCAACAACTTGCAGTTGAGACGTTCCTTCGTAAATATTCAAAATGCGTGCATCTCTGTAAAGACGTTCAACCAAATAATCTTTCATAAATCCCGAACCGCCGTGAATTTGAATTGCATCATAAGCCAATTGGTTGGCGTATTCGCTTGCAAAAAGTTTCAAAATAGGCGTGTAAATATCTGCCAAACGTTGATATTCTTTATGTTCTTCGCGTTCTTCGGGTGTAAGTTTGCGTTCGTTGCTTATGAGATTGTATGATTTGTAAATATCAACAAATCGCGATGTTTCGTAAAGCAGCGAACGTGATGCCTGCAAACGCGCTTTCATTGTTACAAGTAGTTCGTAAACAGCAGGAAAGATTATAATTTTTTTTCCGAATTGTGCGCGTTCGTTTGCATATTTTAATGCTTCGCGATAAGCGGCTTCACCTAAGCCAACCGATTGAGCAGCAACGCCAAGTCTAGCACCGTTCATTAGCGACATTACGTATTTTATTAATCCGAGTCTGCGTTCGCCAACAAGTTTTGCAGGAACGTTGCGGAAAACCAATTCGCAGGTAGGCGAACCTTTAATTCCCAATTTGTTTTCGATACGGCGAACAAGAATTTTATCGTCGTGATTATTATCGCAAACGAAGTACGACAAGCCTCTGCCGTCTTTTGTTCCTTCTTCGCTGCGAGCCAAAACCAATTTAATCTGAGCATCGCCGTTTGTGATAAACCGTTTTACACCATTCAGCAACCAACGATTATTTTTTTCATCAAACGTTGCTTTCAGTTGCACCGATTGCAAATCAGAACCGGCATCGGGTTCGGTTAAATCCATAGAACAGGTGTCGCCTTTGTGTATTCGCGGAAGATATTCGTCTTGAATTTCTTTTGACGCAAATTCGTGAATTGTTTCGGCGCAATCCTGTAAGCCCCAGATATTTGCAAATCCTGCATCGGCACGCGATACAAGTTCAGCTGCCATAACATAAGGCACCATAGCAAAATTTAATCCTCCATATTCGCGCGGCAACGAAATTCCGTAAACGCCTGCTTTTAGCAAGGCTTCGTGATTTTGTTGAGTTCCCGGAGCATAGGTTACGCGATTATTTTCGTGTTTTGGTCCTTCGTGGTCAACATCTTCGGCATTGGCGGCAATAATTTCGCCACAAATTTCGCCTATTATTTCAAGAGTTTTGTTGTAACTGTCAATCGCATCTTCAAAATCGACTGGAGCGTAGTCAAACTTATCTTTGTCTTCAAAATTTTTCTCTTTCAACTCTACAATTTTTTTCATCAGCGGATGCGATAAATGAAATTGCAGGTCGTTGTTGTCTGTATAAAAATTTTCCATAATCTTTTGTTTTTTAAATTATTATTTTATTTCCGGTATTTATTTTTAAAATTATTTTCACATAGAATAATCTTAATCGTTATTTATATTAAAAATTCTTCAATGTTATCTTTATTGATTATTTTAAAATCGCTGTTAGCATAAGTTTTTTTGAATATTTGTGGAATTTTACTGTTTTTTTTCGGATTCCAATTAAATTCAAATGACGAACTTCCTGTTGCAATTAATTGTTTATCCATCATTTGGTCGGTAATTAATTTTAGTTTGATACCGATATTATTAATACGTTGTGCTTCGTCGATAATTATAATCTTATTTTTTCCAAAATATTGTTTCAAAATGGTTGAAGTTGCATTTTCGAACAATGCACGCACATCCTGTTCATCTGCATTAAGCCACAAAACATCTTCAGCATCAGCAAAAAGCATTTTCAGCAACGATGTTTTTCCAACTTGTCGCGCTCCCATAACTATAATTGCTTTGTTTTTCCAAAGATTATTGCTTATTATGTTTGCTAAATTGCGTGCTATCATTATAAAATTTATTTATTCAAAATTATAAATTTTACTTCAAATCCTCAAATATTTATATTTTCAAGGAATCAAATCCCTAAAAACATAAATATTCAAGGAATTTATGTTTATTTTGAATTTTTCTTATAATATTTAATCATTTTCGGAATAACATCCATCACATCTCCGATGACTGTATAATCGGCAATTTGATTGATTGGTGCATTTTCGTCGGTATTG
>JAITOP010000098.1 GCA_031289895.1 Prevotellaceae bacterium | reverse complement strand
TTCTCATATTATCTTCAAATGCGCTTAATGCGGCTTTTGCGCCTTCGCCCATAGAAATCATAATTTGTTTATATGGAATGTTTGTAACATCGCCGGCAGCGTAAATTCCTTTTTGATTTGTTCGGCAATGTTCGTCAATTTCTATTTCGCCGGCGCGGTTTGTTTTAATAATTTCCTTAAAAACACTGCTGTTTGCAACCAATCCTATTTGTACAAAAACACCATCAATATTTATTATTTGCTCGTTGTTGGTATTGCGGTTTTTTATTCGGATAGATGTAACTTTTTCGCCATTCCCAATGACTTCGGTTGTTTGAGTATTCGTAATTATTTCCAGATTTTCACGACTTTTTGCTTTTTCCTGTAAAACAGTATCGGCTCTAAGATTTGCGTCATATTCGATAACAGTTACTTTTGAACAAATCCCAGAAAGGTCAATTGCAGCCTCAATTCCCGAATTGCCTCCACCAACAACCACAACTTGTTTTTCTTTATAAAAAGGACCATCGCAATGCGGACAAAAAGCAACTCCGCGTCCGATATATTCTGTTTCGCCCGGTATGTTTAGTTTTCGCCAATTTGCACCTGTTGCAATAATAATTGAAGTGGCTGTAAATTTTTCGCCGCTTGATGTCAAAATTATTTTTTTGTTATCTGTTGTTGTTATTTTTTCAACACGGCGATGTTCGAGCAAATCAATTGCATAATGTTGTATGTGATTTTTGAGTTGCAATGCGAGCTGAGCGCCTGTTGTATAAGGCATAGAAATTAAATTTTCGATGCCGACCGTATCGTTCACTTGTCCGCCTGTTCGTTCGGTGATTACAGCAACTTTCAATCCTTTGCGCGCCGAATAAATAGCGGCAGCCGCTCCCGACGGACCTCCGCCAATAATAATTACATCATATAATTTTATTTCGTTTTGATTTATTTTTATCTCCGAGCCGTATTGTACGTTAAGTTTTTCAAGCAACTCGCCAAAATCGGCTTTACCTGCGTGCAGCAATTTTCCATTGGCAAAAACAGAAGGCACAGCCTGTATATTCAAAGCATCCGCTTCGGTTTGATATAATGCTCCGTCAACCATTTCGTGAGTAATATTATTGTTGAGCAAAGCCATTAAATTTAACGATTGAACAACATCCGGACAGTTAGTGCAGGTAAGCGATACGTAAGTTGTAATATTAATTTTACCTTTTAGCGATTTCACTCGGTTTATTAAAGTTTCGTCGGGAATATTTTTTCCTTGTCCATCACTGTTGAGTATTGCCAATATAAGCGAAGAAAACTCGTGTCCGTTTGGGATTCCGCGAAATTTCACACCTGTATTTTCACCGTTTTTAAACAACGAAAATTCCAACTGTTTTCCATTGTTTATTTTGCACGAAATATTGTTGGAAGTTGTCGAAAAATCATTAAGCAAATCTTCAAATTCTTTTCTGTTTTCGTGCAGTTCAGGCACTGTTGCATCCAATAAATATTCGGCTTGCAATTTGGCAAATATGCCTTGTAGTTGTTGTTTTATATCATTATCTAACATAATTGTAATAAAAAAAGAAAAAGAACGCAGATAAAACAAGGATGGTTATTTATTTTTTTCTGATAAAACACACTTAATCAATGATTGTTCAATCTGCATTCTTCATCGTCATAATTTATATTTTTCCTACCAAATCGATACTTGGTTTAAGGGTTGCATCGCCTTTTTTCCATTTAGCGGGGCAAACTTCGTTAGGATGTTCATCAACAAATTTTGCGGCTTCTGTTTTTCTAAGCAATTCGGCTGCGTTGCGACCGATACCGTTGTCATGTATTTCGGCAATTTTTATTTTGCCTTGCGGATTTACAACAAATGTTCCGCGATAAGCAAGTCCTTCTTCTTCGATAAGCACACCAAATGAGCGACTTAACGAGCCTGTATGGTCTGCCAGCATAGGATATTTTATTTTGCGTATTGTTGCCGAAGCATCGTGCCATGCTTTGTGAACAAAATGCGAATCGGTGCTGACCGCATAAATTTCAACGCCCAATTCCTGAAACTTGGAATATAAATCTGCCATGTCTTCCAGCTCGGTTGGACATACAAATGTGAAATCGGCAGGATAGAAAAAGAAAATAGCCCATTTTCCCAATACATCTTTTGTTGTTACTGTTTTAAAACTTCCGTTTTGATAAGCCTGCAACTTAAATTCAGGCAACTGTGAATTAATAATACTTTCCATAATCTTTTAATTTTTTGTTTAAAATAATAAATTTGTTTAATTAATTTTTTGCAAAAATATTTACTCTTTTCACATAAATCAAACTGATATTTTTTATCTTTGCATAAATAAAATCTATAAATATGACAATACAACAATTAGAATACATTATAGCCGTTGACAATTTCAGACATTTTGCCAATGCAGCTGAGGCTTGTTTCGTTACCCAACCAACATTGAGTATGATGATTCAAAAACTTGAAGATGAAATGGATGTTAAAATTTTTGACAGAACAAAACATCCTGTAGAACCTACCACAATAGGCGAACAGGTGATAGCGCAAGCCCGAATAACTCTCAAAAATTTAAGACAAATAAAAGAAATTGTCGAAAACGAGAAAAATATTGTGAAAGGAATATTCAGACTCGGCATTATTCCTACTATTGCAACTTATCTTGTGCCTGAATTACTGCATCAACATCTTGCCGCAAACAGCGAAATTGAACTTACGCTCAAAGAAAGTACAACCGCCAATCTTATTCGCGAAATAACTAACGGAACGTTGGATGGCGGAATACTTGCGGGACCTCTTAACCATTCCGAACTTGTTGAATATCCAATGTATTACGAAAAATTTTATGCTTATGTTTCGCCTCACGATTCGGCTTACAAAAACAAAAAAATCGACTTGGACGCTATTGATATAAATAATGTGTGGCTGCTCGAAAACGAACATTGTTTTCGCGGACAGATAGAGCATTTGTGTTCGCGAAAACGAAAATCAACATCAAAAAAATCGTCGATAAGATACGAATCTGGCAGCATCGAAACGCTGATAAACGTTGTGGATTATAATCCGGGCATGACAATTATTCCCGAAATGCACGCAATGGCGCTGAGCGAAGAACGACAGGAAAATCTGCGCGAATTTAAAAATCTCACCGCCGTTCGCGAAGTAAGTATGATAGTGAGTAAAGAATACGTGCGAAAAACGATGCTTAAAATTATTTTGGATATAATTTGCAATTCCGTGCCAAAATCGATGCAAAATCCTGAACTTAAACAGTATGTAGTGCAGTTATAAATTTATAAATTTCGTTGATTTTTTATAACAAATTGCTTTCGGAATTTGTGCACATCACAAACAAAATTATGCATCTGAATACCGCCTTTTTTTTAATAACACAAAAAATAAATAAAAATAAAAGATTGTTTTCCAAAAGCGCAAGCCGTTAGGTTTGCAACGCTTGGTAGAAAATAAACCACCAATCGCATCGCAAGCCGTAGGTTTGCAACCCCTGATTTTGTTGGTGTCAGTCCTAACGGACTGCTGTGTTGTCGTGGTATTATCATTTCTACCGAACGATAATCCCTAACGGGATTTTTTTGTCATCTTTTATAAATGTTTATTTTTCATCACTAAACTTATTAATCACATTATCTTATTAATCACATTAATCTAATTATCTCTTTAATCTATTTTTTCCATTAATCTATTTTCTTCACTATCTTTGCAACATTAAAATATATTGATTATGGAAAATAAAATTACATCATTATTCAAGATAAAATATCCGATAATTCAGGGCGGAATGGTTTGGTGCAGCGGGTGGCGGTTAGTGTCGGCGGTTAGTAATGCAGGCGGTTTGGGTTTGCTTGGTTCAGGCTCGATGTATCCCGAAGTGTTGCGCGAGCATATCATAAAAACCAAGCAAGCAACCGATAAACCTTTTGGCGTAAACGTTCCTTTGCTTTATCCCGATATAGATGCGTTGATGAAAATTATTGTTGACGAAGAAATAAAAATTGTTTTTACGTCGGCAGGAAACCCCAAAACGTGGACAAATTTTTTACACGACAACGGCATTACAGTTGCGCATGTAGTATCAAGTTCGAAATTTGCAAAAAAATGCGAAGACGCAGGAGTTGACGCTGTTGTTGCCGAAGGATTTGAAGCGGGAGGACACAACGGACGCGAAGAAACCACAACATTAACGCTTATTCCGCAGGTGCGCAGCGCAATATCCTTGCCGCTTATAGCCGCAGGCGGAATTGCAACAGGCAACGCCATGCTTGCCGCAATAACGCTCGGAGCTGATGGCGTGCAAATAGGAACACGCTTTGCAATGAGCGCCGAAAGTTCAGCCAGCGATGAATTTAAAAATTTATGTTGCAACCTCAACGAAGGTGATACCATGCTTTGTCTGAAAAAAATATCGCCAACACGAATGATAAAAAACGGTTTTTATAATCTCATCGAGCAAGCAGAAGCACGCGGAGCAAATGCCGACGAGCTAAAAGAAATTTTAGGGCGGGCGCGTTCTAAAAAAGGTATTTTTGAAGGAAATATGACCGATGGGGAACTCGAAATAGGACAAATTGCATCTTTTGTAAAAAAAATAGACAATGTTTACGAAATTATTGATGAAATTGTAAACGAATTTAACGAGACTTTAAAAAATATTTCAGGCATAAAATTGTAAATTTCGGTCAAATTTTAACACTTCCACGAAGGTTTTTTGTTGATAAAGTGTTGATAAGGTTTTCAACACTTTATTAACATCTATCCTTTGACAGATAAGCAAATCGGCAAAAAAAACATCCCCAAAAACATCTTATTCATTAAAAAAATTTAACCATATTATTATAATATTGTCAAATTTTTTATTATATCTTTGTCGTTTAAAAAATTGAATATGAAACATTTTAATTTTATAATTAAAATAAGTATCATTAGTATATTATTTGTTTATTCGATATGCAGTTTCTCACAAGAATCGCAAATTGACACAAATTTAATATCAATTGTGGGAACTGGAGATATAATGCTCGGTTCAAATTATCCTTCGGATGCACGACTTCCGATTAACGATGGTCGTGAATTGTTGAGAGATGCTAAAGATATTTTAAAAGATGCAGACATTACATTCGGAAATCTTGAAGGATGTTTTTTAAATAGCGGAGGCAGTCCGAAATCGTGTAAAAGCAAATGTTATTATTTCAGAATGCCCGACAAATATGTAAACTACTTAACTGATGCAGGTTACAACTTAATTAATATTGCAAATAATCACTCAGGCGATTTTGGTGCTATAGGACGTGAAAATACATTGAAAGTTTTGCGCGAAGCAGGATTAAATTATGCCGGTTTAGAAGGTGTTTGCGAAACATCTGTTGTTGAAATCAACGGAATAAAATACGGATTTTGCGGCTTTGCTCCAAATTCGGGGACGCTCAAAATCAATAATATAGATAAGGCAAAAAAAATAGTCAGCCAACTGAAATCGGAATGTAATATTGTTATAGTGTCGTTTCACGGCGGCGCGGAAGGAAAAACCAACAATCGGGTAACTCGCAAAACAGAAACATTTTACGGCGAAAATCGTGGCAATGTGTATGAATTTGCACATGCTGTAATCGACGCCGGAGCGGATATTGTTTTCGGACATGGTCCACACGTGGTGCGTGCAGCAGAATTGTACAACGACAGGTTTATCATTTATAGCATGGGTAATTTTTGTACTTCGGGCGAATTTGATATTAGCGGAATAAGCGGCTATGCACCTGCTGTAAAGATATTTACCGACAAAGATGGAAAATTTGTGAAAGGACAAATTTTTTCATTCCTTCAAAAAGATAAAACAGGTCCTCGACCCGACCAAAATAATGCTGCAGCGAAAGAAATAAAACGCCTTACCGAACTTGATTTTCCTGAAACCGATTTACTTATCTCGAACGAAGGAATTATACAGCGAAAAAGCAATATCATTCCCGAAAACATTGAAAATAAACAAGATTCTTTGTTGGTAAATACCGATAATATTTCTGCCATGCAAAGCATTATTGAATTTTCAAAGCAATTTTTGGGGATTCCATATCATAGAGGTTCAAAAGGACCTAAATCATTTGATTGTTCGGGATTTACATCTTTTGTATTTGGAAATTTCGGTTATCAGATAGGTGCAAGTTGCGTAAGTCAAATACAACAAGGAATGAAAGTTATGATGGATGAACTGCAAATAGGCGACCTTATTTTTTTCAAAGGACGAAACGATAAATCCGGCAATGTGGGGCATGTAGGAATTGTAATATCAAACGATAAAAACGGCAACGTTAAATTTATTCACTCGTGCCTGCGCGGAGTTATAATTGACGAACTCAGCAAATCGTCGTACTACAAAAGCCGCTATATAACGGGATTACGTATTTTCAACAGGAAATCTTAAATTAATTGGAAGTTATAGAAGTTAGGAAAATACTAATTTTTGTTGATTTGATTAGTTGTTTAGTTGTTGATTTGTTTAGTTGCTTAGTTGCTTAGTTGTTGATTTGTTTATTTGTTTATTTGCTTAGTTGTTTAGTTGCTTAGTTGTTGATTTGCTTATACAAAACAGTTACCAAAACCCTTATTTTCAAAAGCCGCCCTTTCATATAAAAAATTGCAAATAGTTGAATATTAGAAAAATACACAGGGCAAAAAAATGCTCTTTTTCAACCAATTTTTGATAGTTATTTTTATTTTTGCACCTGCTTTTGTTGGAGGGGGACTTAGTTGTTGATTAAAACTCTCTGTAAAATCGTATCAAAAATAGCACAAAATTCTAATACAACAATGATTTTTTTATTAACCGGAATTTCGGATAAAAAATTGCATAAAATATTAATAATTAGAAATATCGAATCCAAAGGATTAAAATGTTTATAGAAAATGCAGTGCTTTGTTCGACCCCATGCGGGGTCGTATGTGGTGCGGACATTTGTTTTCTATAAATATTTGAATCCTAATGGATTCAATCCATCTATTATAGGTTATTTATTTTTGTTCCTAAATAAGAGGTAAGAATGAAGAGTTATTTGCTAACTTCTTTAACTTCATCTAACTTCTTAACCTTCTCTTTTTTAACATATTGTTATTGATGTTATTTTGTTGGAAAATCAGATTAAAAATCAGGTTTAATCCCTAACTCCGCCTAAAAATACGTAATATGTGCAAAAAAATCCATATAGATATTAGCATATATGGATTTTTGTTGTACTTTAACAGATACGTATTTACGTATCTGTTAAAATT
>JAITOP010000070.1 GCA_031289895.1 Prevotellaceae bacterium | reverse complement strand
TGCAGCAGCGACTGTGCATCCAAAACGTCTGTGATTGTTGAAATTCCTGCTTTGTAATAATTGCTGTTTAAGCGCAAATTTTCTGTTGCCGATTCTATTGATTTTTTTGCCAAAATAATTTGCTCGTAAGTTTCTGCAAGTTCATTATAAACTTGTTGCATTTCTACAATCATTAATTCTGTTGCATTTTGTTGTTCGTTTTCGGCTTGCAATGTTTTCAGTTTTGCTCGTTTTGCAGCGTGAGTTCCGCCCCACCAATCGGAAATTGGTATGCGCACTGTTGCAAACACAACGCCGAAAGTATTTGCCTGTTCTGCAAAATTATGATAAATATAACTTGCGCCTACGCCAACCATAGGCAAGCGTTTGCCCGATTCTATCTTATAATTCAGTTTGCTTGCAGTTACGTTTTTTTCCAATAATTTATATTCGGTTCGCTGTGTTACGGCATCGTTTGCATTGGTGTAGAATTTTGAAGGAATATCAGGCGTTGGAAACGAATCGGCATCAACATCAAACGAGTTTGAAATTAAGCCCGTGTGCTGCGCCAACAACATTTTTGTAATATTTATTCCGTTGTCGATTTTTAACTTTTCGCTTTCAAGTTCGTGTTGTTTTAATTCCACGCGCAGCAATTCGTTTCTGTTTATTATTCCTGCTTTTACGGCTAAATCTGCATCTTTATGTAATTGTTGCAATTGTTGTTGTAAGGCGGCGATGGTTTTTTGTTTTTCTTTGAGCGAAACTATTTGCCAATAATATTTTTCGGTAGTTTCATTAATTTCATCTGCCGAAAGATTTTGTTGCAAAACGTTAACATCTTCGCCTATTTTTGCAAGTTTGTTTGAATTTATAATTTGCCCGCCTGCAAATACCGGTTGTATTGCGGTTACGCTTGCAGTGCGCCCTTTTTTCATCAAATCAATAGGGATAGGATTTGCCAAAAAAGGAAGCATAGACGAAAATGCCGACAAATCCAAATCTTTATGAAATGTGTGATGATTTGCCTGAAATATAAATCCGGTGGCTTCTATTTTCGGAAAAAATTTTGTGAACGCTTCACTTTTTGTTTCCTTTGCCATTTCCGTTTCTATGATGGCGTTTTTTATTTTAAAATTATTTTCCAATGCTTTAGCTTTGCAGGTATCAAGACTGTAAATCTGACATATTGCTGCGTGCGAGCAAAAGTAAAAAGCAAAAAATATTATAATTTTTCTATTCATTTTATTTATTATCTCCATATATTTTCCAATAAACAACAGGTAATATTGTAACAACAAGAATCATCGCAACAACAGTACCAAAACAAATCACAACGCCCATTGGCGTCCACAGCGAACTATTACTTATTATCATCGGAATTACGCCGACTGCGGTTGTTGCCGATGTCAAAAATATTGGCAACATGCGGCGTTTTCCGGCATCATATATCGCATCGCGGGCTTTAAAATGATGTTGTTTTCGTAAATTTTCGGCATGTTCAAACATTATTATCGCGTTGCGCACAATAATTCCCATTAAACTTATAACTCCCAAAACACAAGTTATTCCAAAATCCAAATTAAAAATCAATAATCCTATCGCCGCTCCCAATAAACACAAAAGTATTGATAATAATGCGGTTGCCGCGATACTCACTTTTTTGAAATTGAAAAGTAAAAAGAAAAATATCAATAATACGGCAACAGAAAGACTGCTTATAATTGGCGGAATAACTTCGGAATCGCTTTCTACAACTCCGCCAAACCGCACATTCACGTCGTGCGATAAATTCGGAACAATTTGTTTTTTTACGATATTTTGTACTTTGCCGATAATTTGCGATTGATTATATCCTCTGCTGATATCGGCAATAACGCTGATTGTTCTCACTCCGTTGCGGCGCACAATTTGTCCTTGTTCCCAACTTGGCGTTATATCTGCAATTTGCCGCAACTGAACCGAAACTCCCGGTATTGCTGTTGATATATATTCATCGCCGATTGTATCCAATGTTTGTTGTGTTTTTGCATCCGATTTTAATATTACGGCAAGCGGATAATCATTTTCCCACATTGTGCCAACTTGCATTCCGTCATAATTCATTGCGATATTTGTTGCTGCAAACGCTTTGGTTATTCCAAGCCGCGCGGTTTCAACCGATTTTGGTTTTACTTCAATCACAGGCAACATTTCTTCGTAATTTGTATGAATCCAAACCAAACCGTTTATTTTTTGCATTTCGCGCATAAGCGTATCTGCATATTGTTTTAATATCGTAATATCATCACCCGAAAATCGCACTTCTATTGGATTTGCTACATTTTGATAATCAAGTTGTTTGAATTTTACGTATGCGTTAGAAAAATAATCGGCATATTTGTTTGTATATTCGTCGAGAATGTGGCGGGTGGCGGCTATTGACGTTGTATTTACAATAAACTGTGCGTAATGTTTGGATGGTAAATTTGGCGCATACGAATTTTGAAATCGCGGCGAGGCTGTTCCAACAAATGCCGTAATTGATTTTATTCGTTCATCTTTGTAAAGAATTTTTTGCATACTGTCGGCAACTTGCTCTGTTGCCTGCAACGACGAGCCTTGCGGAAGATAAATTTCAACAGCAAATTGGTCGCGGTCGGCAACAGGCATCATGCGAATACTCAAATGCGACATAATAACCACTGCAATAATTATCGAACCTATTCCACACAAAATTGTAACGTAAGGAAATTTAAACGTCCAATCCAAAGCCCGATTGTATATACGTTGCACAAAATTTAGCATGTTGAAACTTTTTTTCTTTTTGTTTTTTTCGCGCGTTTTAAGTCCTGTTTTTATTAAAAGATATTCAACAAAAGGTATGAAAATCATTGCAACTATCAGCGATGTCATCAGCGAAATGGTAAGCGTCCAAGGAAAATCGCGAAGGAAATCGCGGAAAAGCCCTTTCATTATAAATAAAAGCGGATAAAAAATAACGCAAATACATAATGTGGCAAGCAAAATAGACGAAAAATAATTTTTTGCGCTTGCAATTGCAGCGTGCCATCGCGACATTTTTTTGTCAAGATTTTCCAAATACGCATCTACAACTATAATCGAATTGTCAACAATCATTCCCAAAACTACAATCAGAGCGGCAAGTGTAACCGTATTCAGCGGGATTCCGAAAACAAACATTATTCCTATCGAAATAAAAATTCCTATCGGGATTGACGCTGCCGCAACAATTGCCGAGCGAAATGGAAACAATATCATCATCACCAAAATCACTACAAGTATTGATATAAATAAATCGCGAATGAACGAATACACCGAGTCGGCAACCACTTTGGGCTGGTCGGCAATTCGTTTCACCGATACACTTTCGGGCAAATCGTTTTGAAATTCGGCAAGTGCTTTGTCAACTTCGTCGCCGTAGGCTATGATGTTATTGCCTTCGCGCATTTCGAGCGATAAAATTATTGCTGCTTTTCCATTGTTGGTAATATAACTGTCGGGACTGCCGTATTCGCGAACGATACGTGCTACATCGCGCAACCGTATTATGTTTCCGTTGGGGTCGCTGTAAATTATCTGGTCGGCGATTTCTTTTTCGGTAGAAAATGTTTCGGCAAAATGTATCGGCAGTTCCTGTCGGTTGCTGATTATTGTTCCTCCCGATGTCATAACTGTTTGGGTAAACAAGCTTGCCATTATTAAGTTGTATTTTATGCCGTAAGTCGCCATTTTATCTCTGTCGAGATAAACATTTATTTTTTCTTTTTGCAATCCGTAACGCCGAAGATTTGATACCGATTCTATTCGCCGCAAATGTTCTTCGAGTTTGTCTAAATATGTTTCAAGTTCGCGATATGTTTTGTCGGTTGATTCGAGCGAAATAAGCAGTGCCGATGTGTCGCCAAAATCGTCATTGGCAATTACAGCAAGCACTCCCGAAGGTAATTGTATTTTGAAATTAGACAGTCCGTGTTTTATTTTCGACCACACTTCGTCTTTATCATTTACATCTTCATTAAGTTCAACCATAATAAAAACCATTCCGTTTTGCGACATCGAATAGGTTTTATCTTTTCTAACTTCTTGATAGGTGAATAAAAATTTTTCGAGCGGTTTTGCAAGCTGTTCTTCAACTTCCGAAGATGTTGCGCCCGGATAAACGCCAATTATCAATCCCTGACGAATTGTAAACGGCGGAAATTCCTGTTTTGGCATTTTTATCAAGCCGAAAATTCCAAGCCCGACAAGCAATACAATTATCAGCAACATTATTTTGTTGTGCCGCATTACAGAGCCTATGATATTCCTTTTCATATTTTTACAATTCTTGTACTTTCATTCCTTCGCTCACTTTGTGATAACCTTCTACAATAACTTTGTCGCCGTTTTGCAGTCCGCCGGTAATTATTATGCCCGTGTCGGTAAGGTCGCCGATGCTTACGTTGGCGGATGTTGCTTTGCCGTCTTTTACTAACCACACAAAATATTTTCCGTTAGATGTCGGCTGAACCGTATTGTTGGGCAAAATAAATACTGCAGAATTATTTTCTTTGTTAATCGTTACACGACAAACCATTCCGGGAATTAATACGCCGCTGCGGTTTTCCAATTTTATTTTCGCATCGTAGGTATGAGCAATATCGTTTGCCACGATATTTTTTTCGTTTACCGCGCCGCTAAATTGCTTATTTCCAACAGCCGCCACAAAAATATCAGCCTCGCCCTGTTTGTCGATTTCGGCAATTTCGTTTTCGGGGACAGAAAATTTTATTTTCACCGTATTGATTTTCAAAAGTGTGAAAACAGGTTTTCCGGGTATCGCATTTTCGCCAATATCAATAATTCGTTTTCCGATAATTCCATCAAAAGGCGCGTAAAGTTTGCTGTCGGCAAGATTTTTTGCAGCAATACGTTCCAACGATTTTGCTTGTTCCAGTTTGGTTTTAACCTCGATATATTTTATTTCGGGCAAACTTTGGTTATCGTACAGCATTTGCATACGTGTCATCGCATCTTCTGCCTGTTTAAGCGAGGCTTGGGCAACATCGTAACTGCTTTGCAAATTTTCGGTTGATACTTGCGCCAACAACAATCCTTTGCTCACTTTTTGCCCTTCCGAAACATAAACCTGCGCAACATTTCCCGACACAGCAAAACTAAGCGCAGCCGCCGATTCTTCTTCAACAACACCAACATAATCGCGAGAAACAAATTTTGATACCGCGCCCATTTCAACAGTTTTTACCGATACGATTTTTTTATTTGTTTCATCTTTTTTATCGTTGCACGAACAAGCAAAACCGAGCAAAAACAAAACTCCGTACAGCAACAAACCTGTGTTTTTTATTTTATACATATTCATAATATTCTTTAATATATGGTTAGTACCTAATTAAATCAGCGTCAAATTTACAAAGAAAGTTTGAAATCGCCAAGCGTCAAGAGCAAAGATGCAAGATTTAAGAATAATGATGCAAGAAATAAGAGGCAAGAGACAAAGAAGTTTCAAATTTGGTTGAATAGCCTCTGCCTTTAGGCGGAGAAGCATAAGAATACAAACAAAAGGCTTTAGCCTAATTCCTCTGTAATATTTTGGATAAAGCCTATAAAAATTTTTCTTTCTCTTTATCCTCCATCTGAAGATGGAGGCAATTCAAATTGATACACACTTAACAAGGAAAAGTTATTTGAGTATTCCAAATTTTTTATTTTTAAAGTCAATAAACAGACATTTTTTTAAGAAAAAAGTATTGCCGGTTAACCCGTTAATCCTCGAATTAGAGAAAAAAAACTCTAAATTTTCAGGCGTGGGATTTGGGAAAAACAGCCTTGCATTGTCAATCTCAATGCCTGTGCCTTTTATAGTCAGGCTACCTTTAATTGGCGAATCCCAAAATTCCAGATATTCACCCCAACTCCTTATGCTATCTAACTTTGTTACAATAGTTGTATCGCAAATTGTTTCCCAGATTTTTTTTGTTGATATAAATCCAAAAATGCTTGCACCTGTATCAAATAATACATCATATTCTTTCCCATTTATATCGAAAGGAATAATAACTCTGCCTTGTTCGTCGGCTCTATACGAAATGAAACGTACCTCTTTTTCAATGAATTGATTAAGGCTGTCTATAACGCATAATCTTTTATTCTTATAATCAAGCACCAGAATTTTATCTTGAAAAAAGTCAGCTCCAATTGTTCCGACTTGTCTTATTTTGTTATTTTCAATACTATCCGAAGTCAATACTTTTCCGTAATTTTTTCTAATCAAAATTTTTCTGTTATCAAAGACAATTCCATCAAGTATAACTTTAACATTTTCAATCCATTGAAAGCCTTCTTCATCTGTCTTTTTATCCCTTAAATTACTATATTTTTCAAAATAGGGTTTCATTGAGTTTTCGTATAGCATAGTTAAGTCAGCACCCAAATCAAACTGTGCTTCAAAAGATTGAGGTATATTATCTATTTTCAAAGGAATGGTAATCGCTAACTTGTCAAAGTATCGCCCATTGATTTCCCCTGATTGCCAGTTAAATCCAATCCATGGCAAATCTTCAAACTTTGACTGTCCAAATAAATCAGACAATGTAAAAATTAAATACGCTGCAAGTAAAAATTTTTTTATCATAATTGCTGTTTTTGAGTTTTTTGTTCAATATTTTAATCATAAAAATCGCTGTAAAAGTAGTAAAATTCGCAAATATATTCATTTATTACTATCCAATTTATCAATATTTTTAATCCCCATACATTCCGGATAGCCCGTGCAGCCCCAAAATTTGTTTCCTGCATTTTTGCCGGTGGTAGCTTTGCGAAGGGTCATCGGTTTTCCGCAAATTGGACAGGCGGGAGCATTTTCGTTTTTTGCCTTTGCCGCAGTGCGCATTTGTGTCAGTTGTTCTCTGAAACCACCTTTTTGTTCAAAAGTTTCTACTTGCGTTTGCAATTGTCCGGCAAGCATTTTAATAGAACGGCGTATCAAGATAATCAGACAATTAGCAACAGTTACAGAATCGTCGGAATGTAACCATTTGTCAAATCTGCTTTGCTGTTTCAATAAATGCACGCAGGACTCATATACCCAATCGTCTTTGTAGTCAGGTTTATTCAACCACACTGCAAATACTGCTTTTGCCTCTTCGGAGTTTTTATGCCAAGGCACAAGTCCCTGCCGCAAAAGCCAATCCTCGTAATCGCTTACCAACTCATTCAAACTTGCGCGAGCCACGTCAGTCAGTTTCATCTCTGTTTCTTTCGAAGTTGCCGAGCGAGCTGAACCTTCCACTATATTTACCTTGCCGGAGCGTGCGGCTTGTGTCATTTGGTCGTACTGCCTGCCGGTCGGGTCAAGTTTTCGAGTTAGAAACTTTTCGCAAAATCGGTATGTTGCAAACTGCACTATGCTTGCCAAAATCCACGAATCCAAGCGGCGATAGCCGGAAGTGGAGTCAAATGTTGCCATAGTTGTTGATTTTTTTGTTTTTGATTTTTTTCGATAGTTTCGATTTCGGTCAACCGAAATCGAAACTATCGAATATATTTATAAATAGCATTATTTCCATATTATTCCATATCAATATTTTACAAAATTACACTTTTTTATAAATGAACTTTACAACTCCTCTATCTTCGCGCCGCAACAACGCATGTTTTCTTTTCTTGTGTAACTTTACCTTGCAGGTTAAAATATTCAATATAAACAATATAAACGCCGATATTCACTTTTTTATTTTTATAGTCAAGTCCGTTCCATGTAAAATTTCCTTGCGTGCCAAGCAGAGCGTTGTTTTGTATATCGGCGATTCGGCGTCCCTGCGAATCATAAATTTTTATGTTGGCAATGTAACCTGATTCGGGCATTGAGTAATTGATAATCAGCTCGTCGTCAATGCCGTCGTTGTCGGGTGAAAATGTTTTTGGAGAAATATCAAAACCGTAATTTTCGTGTTGAAATTCGGCTTGCGAATTTTTATAAGTAGGCGTTGCATATCCTGCGTCGCTTGATGCCGAATGCCAATTATTGGCGGCGTTTGTAGGGTTTTCGTAACTTGTGCGTTCTAACGAAACGCCTTTTACATTTGTCAAAAATTTGAAGTGCATTTTTTCGTTGTACGAAAATTCATCAATCGTATTTTGTTGTTCGTCAAGCAGCACAACAGTTCCGTCGGTGTTGGCGTAGGTTGGAAGTTTCGCCATCGAAATCATCGCGCTCGGATTTTGCACAAAATATTGTTGCATTACAATTTCGGCGTTGGTTGTAAGCACTGCAAAATCAGATGGTTGCAAAAAATCGTTTTTTGATGATATTTGATATATCGTTTGCAGCAAACCCGTAGTTTTGTTGCGGGTTGCCAGATATAAATCATTTAAATTAATATTTTTTTGCGAACGATTATAAATTTCAACAAAATCAACACCATTTGGATAGGGATTAAAAAGCACTTCATTTATAATAATATCGCCGTTTTGCGGCTTATACATTTTTCCGAAATTCACATTAAAATCAATAAGATTATTTCCGGCAAGGTCGGCAAAAATATTTTGTACTGCAAGATTATAAATAATGCCAATCTCAATGGTATCACCAAAAATTAATGTTACCAAATTGTAATCAACAATTACATTTATAGGATTTCCAATATTATTATCAACAAAATAAATTTCGTTTTGCGATGTGATTTCCGTATTTACAGGTTCGTTAAAACGTAGTTGCAGCTTATTGTTGCCGATAATTTCCCATTGCAAAAAAACAGGCGGTTCGGTGTCGCGATTTTCATCAAACACAGAGTTTTTTTGCCCCGGAGTTCCGCCTTGCGTTTCGTTGCTTGATTTCCAATTGTTGCCTAATTCCGAAAGATTATTAAAATCTATTTTTTCGAGCGACCAACCTCCTTTTATTTTGCTTGTATCACTATGCCAATCAGGTAAATAACTAACAGCCGACACGAGTGTATTTTCTTTGTCGATAAGCCGCAAATTTTGTCCAGAATATGTCAAAGTCGGAAACGAAACGGCAGAAATAACTTTTCCGTAAGGCGACAAATCGGCGACTGCGCTTGATGTGCATAAAATAACATACGAATTGGCGGCGATGCTGTCGGCAGAAATTCGCGATTCGCCGGTTGTTCCGTACAAAATTTTCCATTCGCCCAGATTTATTGAGTATGGCGTGCGATTGTAAAGTTCGATATATTTTCTGTTTGGCAAGCCGGCAATGGGTTCGGAACGAAACATTATTTCGTTGAAAATAATATCGCCATAATCAAAATTATCAATAAAAAATGTTTTGTTTAAATTTGTTGTAATGCCGTCGTTATCAGTTATATTATTTATTGAAATTGTAAATTTTCGTCCGTGCAAAGGTTCGGTGTTTACAATAATTTTATCGAAATTTTGCCCTTCAATATTTTTTGAAATTATATTTACATTTTCGCCGTTTTGGTTTGTCAGGCTTATGTTTTCAATGCTTCCCACCGCTTTGCTTATTGATATCGAAAGTTGTGTTTTGGTCAATTTATTTATGCTTAAAATTTGCGCCGGCAATACGCCCGAAGTGATTGTAAGTCTGTCGAGCCAAAGACGTTGGTCGGCACTCGCAGTGTAAGTGTAAAGCAATCCGAAATGATTAAAATTGCTGTGAGCATTGTCAATTACAGGCGTTCCTGCAATTTCAAAATTCTCGAAACTTCCTGTTTGGTCAACACTTACGCGCCATTCGCCGTTTGTTTTTCGCATTACTTCTATTGCGGCTTTTCCTGTGGTTTTTATATTTGTTTCCCAATTAATATGTGTGTTTATAAGCTGACTTACAACGCCGTTTGTGATTTTATAAAGATAGATAGAATCGTTGCTGCCGTTTAGATTAACGCCAATTGCATAAGCATTTACCGCGCTGTCTTTCATCATCAATTCCGCATCTTTATCGCTCATCAAAAATGCCGCCCAAAAGTTTGATGCCGATGGATTATATCCGTGTCGCAATAAAAATTTCCAAGTAACATCGCCAGCCGAAACGTCAATGTTTTCAACGGGTGTAGATATTCTGTCGCGTCCTGCTGCGGTATTATCAAAAATATGTTTTAACGAATAATTTCCTTCAACAGCATCGGTTTGCGAAACAGCCCAACGGTTTTCGGGCGTTTGCTTCCAATTACTGATATTGCTCGATTCAAAATCCTCTGCAATCTGAGCATTCAGCAAAACCGGCAACAAAAAAATCAATATACACAATTTATATTTCATTGTTTTTAAGTTTATTGATTTGCAAAAATAGTATTTTATTTTGAAAATGAAAAATATTTTTAATATTTGTTTAAATTTTAGCCATAAATTATGCAAAACCAATAAGTTAAAAATCAATTACGAATTGCGAAAATACGAATTACGAGATTTTTTTTTGTTTTTTGAGTTGAATTGTTGTGGATAAAAAAAACTCTTTATGAGATGAAAAATAAACAAGTTATACTTCGCGCGGTGTTCGTCATTGCGAGGGTGTAGCCCGAAGCAATCCTGTAAATTGCTTGTTTACTCTGGATTGCTTCACTTCTTTCGCAATGACGAAACGCAAAATTAAACCGTGTAAAGTATATAAAGGATGACAAAAAAAATCCTGTTAGGAGATTGTATGTTGGTAGAAATGGAAAAATAGCCCCATTGTTCGACCCCATTCGAGGTCGTATGTGGTGTGTGGACTTTCTTTTCTATAAACATTTGAATCCTAATGGATTCATTCCATCTTTTATAGGTTATTTATTTTTGTTATTATAAACTTTCTTTATTGTCCGCTAAAAGCAAAAAAACAGATATAATTCAGTATTTACAGTCTGATAATCAGGCACAATAATTTATGTTTTCAAAAGTAAGCCCATGCCATTTCGGGGAAGAGTGAATTTTGATATTCCTTTTTTTGTTCATTTATAACTTGCCTCCAACTGCCTTCGGGGTCTTCCAAAAAGCGATAAATGTTGATATAACTCATCAGTTGTT
>JAITOP010000037.1 GCA_031289895.1 Prevotellaceae bacterium | reverse complement strand
CACAAGTGGGCTTTGATGCTTGCGGAATTGCAAAAGCCGAGTTTTTGCACAACAAAAAAAATGCTTTGCACAGTTGGCTAAACAAGGGTTATAATGCATCGATGAATTATATGCAAAATAATTTTGACCTGCGGTTGAATCCTGCTTTGCTTGTTGAAAATGCAAAATCGGTTATTTGCCTTTTAATCAGTTACAATAGTGATGCTGTGCAAACTGAGGCTGCGCCAAAGATTGCGCGTTATGCTTTCGGCAACGATTATCATAAAATTATTCGCAAAAAATTAAAATCATTACTTGTTTCGTTAAAGCAAAATTTTCCGCAAATCAGCGGGCGCGGTTTTGTTGATAGTGCGCCTGTGCTTGAGCGTGAGTGGGCTGTGCGTGCAGGTTTGGGATGGTGCGGAAAATCGGCGGCGTTTATTTCACCCGTTTTCGGTTCGTTTGTGTTTTTGTCGGAGTTGATTGTCGATATTGAAATGGAATACGACAAACCGCTCGATGACGTTTTTTGCGGAGAATGTAAAAAGTGCATTGCAAATTGTCCAAATTCGGCGATTGTAGAGCCTTATGTTGTTGATGCTCAAAAATGTATTTCATATCAAACTATCGAAAATAAAGGTGAAATAAGCGAGTCGGTTCACGGTTGGCTTTTTGGTTGCGACAAATGCCTGCAAGTGTGTCCGTACAACAAAAAAGCGAAAATCTGCAATCACGATGAATTTAAACCTGTGCCGCAAATTTTAAATATGAATTTAAATGATTGGAAAACGATAAATGAAAATGATTTTAATACGATTTTTAAACAATCGCCGTTGATGCGCACGGGCTTTGATGGGATAAAACGAAATATCAACAAAATAACATTTGAAACAAAAAATAATATCATAAAAATCAGATTATGAAAAAAAACATTTTAATAATTACATTTTTTTTGAGCATTGCGGCAAATGCTCAAATCCAATTTAGTGCTGACTTTGAAAGCGGTTCTGTTGGTAAAATTTCATTAATTGATTCGGCTTTTATTCGCACTTCCGAAAGAGATTCTGTGTTGCATTTATCGTACATTGTAGAATCGCGTTTCGACCCTGCAAACCCCGTCGATACAGCGTTGCCGCCAAGTGCGCGATGGTTTTATTTCAGAATATCTGGAGTGAAAAATAAATATATTTATTTCGATTTTAAACACACCGACCCGCTGCGAGCCGTTTATTCATACGATAATCAGCGTTTCAACCGATTTGCCGAAAATGAGGCGAAGATGAAAAAAATATCAAAATTTTTCGACCGTGATACTGTTTACATCGCTTATTTTACGCCATATACAAACACTTTTTTGCAAAACAGAATTGATAAATGGAAACAGCATAAAGATGTAAGCGTAAAAAATATCGGACAAAGTTCGCGCAACCGCACAATGCAAATGCTGACGGTTACAGACAAATCGGTGAGCGCCGAAAATAAACGCAAAATCTGGATTCATTGCCGCACGCATACAAGCGAAACGCCAAGTTCGTGGCAGCTCGACGGACTAATAGAATCGCTGCTTGCAAATACCGCCGAAGCGCAGATTTATCGCCAATCGTTTGTGTTTTATATTGTGCCTTTTGCCAATCCCGACGGCGTTGCGGAAGGTTTGTCGCGCTCAAATTCGTTGGGCGTAAATCAGGAAATAAATTGGGATAGAAACGATTCGCTGACGGTTGCCGAAGTAAAAAACTTAAAGCGCGAAATGACAGAACTCACCGCCACACGCGAATTTGATATGATGCTGAATTTTCATTCGCAAGTTGCAAATAATGCAACGTATTGGGTTCATAATGAGAAAACAACGAATCCGAAATTTTTCAGCCGCGAGCTGCTTTTGTGTTATCTGAATATGTTTGACAATCATTATTTAGCGCCTAACGATTTAAGTTTTTCACAAATGGCGCTGCGTTATCCCGAAGGCTGGATTTGGAATAATTTTGCCGATAAAACTATTTCCATGACACTCGAAACGCCTTATACATATTACGGTACAAGCAATATTTGGGTTGACACCGAAAATTTGCGCGATTTCGGAAAAGCAACATTAAATGCAATTGCAATGTATTTTTCGATTTCAACTCCAAACAGAATAATTATTGATAACGAAAATGCAAAACCAAGCGGCAAATGGGAAAAATCGCAATCCGACAAAATTGTATATCTTGGAAAAGATTGTTTGACGGCTCAAAAATCGGGAAATAAAATTACATATATTTACAAAAAATTGCCCGAAGGAAAATACAAAATTTACAAATGGAATGTAGGCAAAAGCAGCGAAACGCCTACCGCCAACGAAAACGAATGGATTTTTATTGACAATTATAAACAAAAGAAAATGTCGAATTTTAAATATAAATTTGCAGCAAAAAACGACAACGAAATTTTTGATGCGATAATGCTGGTGAAAACCGATGATTTATAATTAATTACGAATTACGAGGAAATTAAAAATGTGAAAATGTGATTAATGTGAAAATGTGATTAATGTGAAAATGTGAAAATGTGATTAATGTGAAAATGTGATTAATGTGAAAATGTGATTAATACGATCAGCGACTTAGAATTAAGAATGACTAACGACCAAATACTAACGACTAAATACTAAATACGGAATACTGAATACTGAATACCGAATACTAATGAATTTACAAACAGAAATCGACATAAAACCGTTTGCACAAAAACTAAGCCACCACAATAAAATATTGATGTTAGGCTCATGTTTTTCAAACAATATCGGCGAGCGTTTGCTGGCTGCAAAATTTGATATTTGCATAAATCCGTTTGGCGTGATTTACAATCCTGCATCTATTGCAAACAGCGTAAAATTGCTGATTGAAAATACAAAAATCGGTGAAGACAATTTGCTGTTGCATAATGGTTTATATTATAATTTTGCTTATCACACTTCGTTTTCGGATATTGAAAAACAAAACGCTTTGAGCCGAATGAACGCTGCGCTGCAACAAGGTTCGTATTATATAAAAAACGCCGAAACAATAATCATAACCTTTGGTACAGCCGATGCGTACAAACACAAAAAACGCGATGAAATTGTTGCAAATTGCCATAAAATTCCCGCTTGCGAATTTGAAAAAATCACCTTGACTATTGACGAAATTATTGAATTTACAAACGAAACAATAAAAAATATAAAAGCAATAAACGGCGATGCAAATTTTATTTTTACCGTAAGCCCCATACGCCATTTAAGCAACGGCGCACACGAAAACCAACTGAGCAAAGCGCGGCTGCTGCTTGCTGTTGACGAAATTTGCAAGGCGCACGATTTTTGCCGGTATTTTCCCGCTTACGAAATAATGACAGACGAGTTGCGCGATTATCGTTTTTACGCTTACGATTTGCTGCATCCCTCAACGCTTGCGATAGATTGCATTTGGCAAAAATTTAACTATGCTGCAATTAGCAACGAATCGCAAAAAATAATTGATGAAATAAAAAAAATATCGGTAGCAAAAGCGCACAAGACATTCAATCCGCACACCGACGAACATCGAAATTTCTTAAAAACTTATTTTGAAAAAACCCGCCAACTGCAAGAAAAATATCCGTTTTTGAATTTGCGAGAGGAGTTGGAGTATTTTGGCGGTTAAATTATTTGATAATATTTCGTAAAATCCAAAAAGATATTATTATTGAAAAAATTATGCAGATTGCTTTATGTAAATGTATTATTCTCCACACTCAACAAGAATTTCATTTTTTAACGTTTCTGATACATGAAATCCTATCGTAGTCAATTTGTCAAGTAAATATTTGATTGAAGAAAAATAACCTGATTTCTTTGCTTTTATTAAAACACCTAATGTTCCTGTAATTTTCAATCCCAAACGTAAAGATTCTTTTCTGGCTTTTAAATCGTCAACAATCAACAAAACATCACCAAGTTCTATCGCCAAAGCGATAGCAGAGGATTCTCCTTTATCAAGCGTTAGTTCAAGTATTTGTTGATATTTATTATTAGAAACAGCCATTATTTTTACCCAATCAGGCAAAGGTTCTCCAAATTCTTTAGCAATGTCAGTCGTAACTATTATGTTAGAATACATTTTTTGCAAAACATCAATAACATTAAGTTTCGTGAGTACAATCAAGCAACTTGTATCTGTAATAACAACAGTTTCAGGCATTTTTAATATCGTTTTTTAAGTCTTCGAAATTAGTGGAAAATACCGAAACGCCGTATTTTCCCATTATTTCTATAAAAGCCCGTTTACTCAATCCTGTTAATTCTGCTGCCTCACCTGTACTTAACAAACTGTCTTCATACAATTTTGCCGCTAAATAAATCGAATAGTCAAAACTAATCAGATTATCTGTTTCAGGAATATTTAAAACAATAGATTTCATTTTCTTTTGCAAATTTTTTCTGCAAATATACATAATTTTTTATAGAAAACCCGCCAACTGCAAGAAAAATATCCGTTTTTGAATTTGCGGGAGGAGTTGGAGTATTTTGGAGGTTAATTTATTTGATAATATTTCGTAAAATCCAAAAAGATATTATTATTGAAAATATTATGCAGATTGCTTTTTTTCCTAACAGTAATTTTCTCAATTTTGAAAGTTTTCCTATTAATTTATTAATCAAATCCACTGTAACACTTACCAATAAATAAGGTATAAAAGCAACAAGAATTATATTTTCTTTCAAAGCATTTAAAACGTCAAAATTTAAAATATAATGTATTGCTCGTTGCGAACCGCAGCCGGGACATTTTAATCCTGTCAGTGCATAAAACGGACATTTCGGGAAATAATAACTTTCCGAAGGATTATAAATTTTGTATAATACTACAAGAATTAATACAACAAGTAATATTATAAACCATTTAAAAAGTCTAATAATAATACGAGCCTCTGGTGTTTGCTAAGCCAACGACTAATACTATAAGATATATGGCAATTACGCCTATTCCTATCCAAAAACTAACAAGAGTCCATCTTTTTGCTTCGCGCGAATATCTTTCTGCACTTTCAAAATCTCCTGCATAAAAACGAGATTCTACTTTTGACGCATTTACTATTCCTGCAATACCAAAAGGCAAGCAGCAAAATAAAGTTGCTAAAATTGATTCTACCAGCCATGTTTTAGGCGGTCGTTGATTGTTATTATTTTCCATATTTTATAATTTAAATTTGATTTTTTTTGTAAAAAAAATAATTTTCGATTACAAAAGTATAATTAAAAATTATAACTACAAAATATTTTTGTAATTATTAATTATAAAATTATAATTAATATGTATAGAAAAAGATGAGTAATAAGCACTAATTTTGCATTATGAATCTCAAAAAACTTGGAAATAATATTTCGGTGGTTCGCCGCTCGTTAGGATTGACGCAGGAAGATGTTGCGTTCAGTCTCAATATTTCCAGCACTTCGTATGCAAAAATAGAACGCGGCGAAACAAATGTTCCTTTTTTGCGCTTGGTTCAAATTGCCGAATATTTTAAAATTGAAATCGTTGATTTAGTAAAACAAAACGATAAATTTTATCTTAAAGATTTAATATCAGATATTAAACAAATACAAAAAGATATAAATTCTATTCATAACATTCTTTCGCTAAACCATGAAATAGATTAGTTTTTAAAGTTATAAAGTTATTAAAGTTCATAAAGTTTGTCAAGTTCATAAAGTTATAAAGTGTTTTTGTGTTTTTTTCTTTTAAAATTCATCTTCAAAAAAATCATTAATTTTGTTTCTTTGAAAAATGTTTTAAAATGAAATTAAACGCCGATTTTTACACCCGCGATAATGTTGTACAAATAAGCAAAGACCTTTTGGGAAAAACGCTTTGCACAAATATCAACGGCACGCTTACCGAAGCCGTGATAACCGAAACCGAAGCATACGCAGGCGTTACCGACAAAGCATCGCACGCATATAAAGGTCGCCGTACCAAGCGCACCGAAATAATGTTTTGGCAAGGCGGATATGCTTATGTGTATTTGTGTTACGGAATGTATTCGCTTTTTAATGTTGTTACAAATGTTGAGGGCGTTCCTCATGCCGTATTAATTCGCGGCGCGGTGGCATTAAACGGAACGGAAATTATGCTGCAACGCACAAAAAAGAAAAAACTCACAAATGATTTACTCATAGGTCCCGGAAAATTATCAAAAGCAATGGGATTGCACTTTTCGCTCACAGGAACTTCGCTGTTTGGCGACACCGTTTGGATTGAAGACAGAGGCATTTTTATTCCCCAGCAACATATTATCGCCACGCCACGCATTGGAATTGATTATGCACAAGAAGATGCTTTGCTGCCTTATCGTTTTATTGTTGAGCGTGATTTTAAGTTTTTTTAATTCCAAACGAAGGTTTTTTTGTTATCCCACAAAGACACAAAGTACACAAAGAAAATATTGATTTTAAATATTTTATAAAAATATTTGTGTTTTTATTATTCCACAAAAACACAAAGCACACAAAGAAAATATTGATTATATACTTCACACGGTTTAATTCTGCGTTTCGTCATTGCGAACAAAGTGAAGCAATCCAGAATAAATAAGCAGATTGCCGGATTGCTATAATTGCACCAAATGGCTATTTCGTATTTTTGAACGAATGTTGAAACTTTGAACTTGCTGAGAAATAGACATTTGGCGCAAATTCAGATAGAGACATTTTGGCGACTTTGTAGCCAAATGGCACTATCTACCGCTTTGCTGTTTGGATTTGTTTGAATGGCATATATAATTTGCCACGACTTAAATATGTTAATATTTTTTTCAGAATGTAATTTTTTCAATAATTCTGCATCCGAATAATAAGGTTTTGTGTTTAATAATCTCATTGTTGTATTTTTTTGCAAAGATACAACATCTTTTTCTAACTTCCATTTTTATTTTATTTGTTTTGATAGCTGATTGGTATAAATAGAATTAGAAAATGAAATTTAAACAACCGCTTAAAGTTTAAATGGGTTTTTTGTCAAAAATCGCACAAAAA
>JAITOP010000034.1 GCA_031289895.1 Prevotellaceae bacterium | reverse complement strand
TGAACATTATAGAGCGACTGTGGAAATGGACAAAAAGTGATTGCCTGAATTGTAAGTATTACTGTAAGTTCTCTGAATTTGTTGATGCAATTAACCGTTCGCTTGCTAAAACGGAAAACAAGGAAAATAAAGACAAATTAGACACGCAATTATCACTAAATTTTCAACTATACGATAACTCATTTTATGACCGAGCGTAGTATAAGTAACAAAAAATAAATAACCTGCAAAAGAATGTTTTTCTCAGAAGTGCAAACCGTCAGGTTTGCGTTTATGTCTGAACCACGATTTTTACAAGATTTGAAAGATTGCCAAGATTTTAAAAATCAACAAAATAATCCTGCAAATCTTAATAAAATCAAAGTTCAAGACAATGCGGGCAACCTTGAGTAATTCCCCTATTTTGGAGGGGATAGGGGGGTTATTTTCCTCCTGTTGGGCGCCCCTTGCGGTCGCCCCTACCCGAACAAAACACGGAATGAAATAAAATTGACAATTTGGAATGCACCCATCCCTAACGGGATTTTTTGCCATCTGTTATAATTTGTTTATTTTGCATCTTAATCCAAACGCAAAGCGGACAAAATTTATCTTCGCTTCGCATACGACACATGAAATAACTAACTCTGTGTATTTAGTCGAAAAAAAAGACAGGGAAAACGAGATTTTGAAGAATTTGGATGTGAGAATTTAGGGATACCTACCGTTTGAAACCTCGTTTTTTTTCGGCTTTTTATTATGTATCTATCTGATTTTCAGCCTTTAGATTTAGAAAATTTTCTCTGAAATTTTTGTTAAACCATTCTATTTTTTCGTTCAGAATGATTTTTGTTTGAAGTTTTTTGTCGTATTCAGCTACAATTTTGCTTTTCCCAATATTTGAACTGTTATCAACAAAAACAATTCTGTCAAAATGAGGCAAATATTTGTTTACGTTTTTGCAACCTTCTTCGTAGTTAAATTTAATCAAATCATCGGGAATATCATGTCCGCCTTTTAGTGTTCTAATGTTTACACGTTCTTTAGCAATGTCCGTTGAGTTAATTCCTACATAAATCAAGTTTGTTTCGAAGCCGTTTTCTTTGAAATTTTTAAGCATATCAACTGCCATTCGCACCGAAAAATTTGTTTCAAAAGCAAAATTCTTTTTGCTTTCTATTGCGTTTAAAACCGTTCGTTCCAAAACGGAAGCCACAGCGCCGCCTACGCTTTCCTTTGAAATATTCACATATTTTTTTTGCAGTTGCTCAAAAATCAAATCGCCGTTGAAATACACTGTATTCGGCGATAAAACATCTTCATACAAAGAACTTTTTCCTGAGCCGTTCGCACCTGCAACAATAGTGAAAACAGATTTTTCCATTATGCGCTTACCAAAACGATTAAATTTTTTGTCAAGTACGCAAATTTTCCTTTTCCTTCCTGAGCGACCCGCTCTATCACAGAATATTTTCTATTTTTAACATCAAAAAAAACCAAATCCTCGCTACCGTCCATATTTGCTGAAATGTAATAATTCTCGCCCTGACAGCGTTCGTCGGTGTAAGTTACAGACACGCCTTTTTTCCATGAATCTATGTAAATGCGTTCCAACGTTTTATTTATGCGGTTTTCCGTTTCTTCTATTGTGCGACCGTTTGGCAACAAATGATTTTTTTTATATTCTTGCAGATTATTCATTTTCAATCATTTTTATTTAACACAAAAATACAAAATTATTCTGAAAAACCGCACCTTATGAAACCTCGTTTTTTCGTTTTTTTGTTCTAAAACTTCTTTTTGCTGTGCAGATTTATCACTATTTCCTGTCTCTTGATTTTCTTTCTGTATTATTTCCCCTGTTGTCCATGCCTTGTAAAGGTTTGTTGGTATCATGTTCTCATCGTACAGATTCAGCATCTTGTACTGAGGGTTCAACACGGCTACTTACTTGCACTGTGCAACCGGCTTTAATGTCCGGTGTGTAGCAGAATAAAACCTATGTATAAATTTTTTTCTCAAAAAGCGGTTGATTTTCAGCCGCTTTTTTTATTAACCACTATCAACTATTGCAATGAACCGGCTTATCAGGGACATTCAAATAACGAAAAGGGTAGATAAATTTATTGTATCTTTGTTGTCATATTCAATATAAATAAATGTGAAAAAGACGATACAAAAATTAGATGCGAAAAAGAATGTATTACCCCATACACAAGCAAAATTAGATTTGTTTAAAGGATATTTGGAACATTACTTGCGGGTATTAGGATATGCCGATTTTTGCAAACAAATCAATTTGTTTGATATTTTTTGTGGGGCAGGTTTATACGATGATGGCAAAAAAGGTAGCCCTCTGTTGGCAATAGATTGCATAAGAAATATCAATGAAGAAATTTCAAACAAAGGAAAAACCGTAAAACAAATAACACTAACAGTTAATGATTTTGATGCAAAGAAAATTGAAAATGTAAAAAACAATACTAATTTACAGGATATTGGAAATTGCTCTGTGGAATATTGCAATAAAGATGCTAACGAGATGCTTGATATTGTAAGTAATCAAGTTTCACAATTTCCAAATAGTCATAGAAATCTTGTTTTTATAGACCCATATGGATATTCCATTATCAATAAAGATAAAATAATTAAATTATTAAGTAATAAACATACAGAAATTATTTTATTCCTGCCGATTATGCAAATGTACCGTTTCACAGAAATCGCATTTCAGGATAAGGAAAAACCTCATTACGAGAATCTTCGTAGATTTATTATGTCGTTTTTTGGCAACAAAAATGGTGTAGAAATAACAAATGTATTTGAATACATACATTCCATAAAAGAAGCGTTATCTATTAAGCACTCCTATTTTACTTGCTCACATTACATTGAAAGAGAAAAAGGAAACTATTATGCACTGTTTTTCATTGGTTCAAACATTTATGGATTGGAAAAAATGCTTGAAACGAAATGGAAATTAGACCCTGTAAAAGGAAAAGGATTTAATCAAGATAAAAATTCAATGCAATTCTCTATGTTCGATGAAGAAATGAATGAAATTGATAATTTACTTGAGATTTCTTATTTAGAAGATGTTATTTACAAATCAATAAAACAAAACAATCGGCTAACTAATATTGAAATATACGAATTGTCATTAAGAAATGAATTTTTACCAAAACACGCGAAAACTGCTTTACAAAATCTTGTGAAAAATAATAAAATACAAGAAATCAATAACTCTTTGGGATATAAAATAAATTATTCCAATTACAAAAATAAAATTGTAATATCTAAATTTAAGGCATTATGAAAACAACAAAAATAGAATGGACAGAGGCAACTTGGAATCCTTCAATAGGTTGTTCCAAAGTTTCGGCAGGTTGCAAGTTTTGCTACGCCGAAGTTATGGCAAAACGTTTGCAGGCAATGGGTATGCAAGGCTACGAAGACGGTTTTAAGTTTAAAATTTTACCTGAAAGATTAAATCAACCTTTAGGCATAAAAAAGTCAACAAAATTTTTTGTAAACTCAATGAGCGACTTGTTTCACGAACAAATGCCTTTCGACTTTTTGGACAAAATTTTTGAAGTCATAGAAAAAACGCCACATCATCAATATCAGATTTTGACTAAACGAGAAAAAATACTTGCGGAATATTTTAAAAATAGGGGAGTTCCAAAAAATGTATGGTTGGGTGTAACGGTCGAAAATGCCAAAATGAAGCACCGAATAGATGTTTTAAGAAATATTGAAGCCCAAATAAGATTTTTATCTATTGAACCGCTTTTGAGCGAAATGAAAACTTTGAATTTACAAAATATTCACTGGGTAATTGTCGGTGGTGAAAGCGGAAACAAAGCACGACCGATGAATAGGCAATGGGCAATAAACATTCAAAAACAATGCATACAGCAAAACGTAGCCTTTTTCTTTAAACAATGGGGAACGTGGGGCGAAGACGGAAAAAAAAGAAACAAGAAAGCGAATGGAAGTTTGCTTTTAGGACAAGAGTGGAAAGAAGTCCCCGAATATGAAATTTCAGAATTTGCATAAAAATATTTTGAAAACTTTCCATATCCACATCTCAGGGTGCGTGCAGGGTGTAGGTTTCCGCCCCTTTGTGTTTAATTTGGCTCAACGCTTCGGGCTGAAAGGCGGGGTGTCGAATGACGAAAAGGG
>JAITOP010000338.1 GCA_031289895.1 Prevotellaceae bacterium | reverse complement strand
CCGTGTCGTCTAAACAAATCCCAAACATAATCATCCGACACTTTGCGACCAAGTTTTTCTTCTATTCTTGTTTTTATATGCTTGCAAATTAGAATTTTACCGTTTAATGCATCTTGTTCTGCTTCCGACAATAATTGTCTTTCTTCTTCGAGTGTCATTAAACTTCTTTCTTCTCGTCTGCCACCTCTTTGTTTTAATGGCACCCACTCTTTTCCACATTTATTATACTCCTGTAACGTTCTGTGAATCTTAGACTTTGTTACGCCTAATGCACTTGATATTTCTATCGATTTGCTGTTTGGATTTGTTTGAATGGCATATATAATTCACCACGACTTAAATATGTTAATATTTTTTTCAGAATGCAGTTTTTTCAACAGTTCTGCATCCGAATAATAAGGTTTTGTGTTTAATAATCTCATTGTTGTAATTTTTTGCAAAGATACAACATCTTTTTCTAACTTATTTCAATTATTTTGATAGCTGCTTGGTATCAATAACAAAATATTGAAAATCTTCAGCCTGAAATTTGACCTATTGAACACAAATCCTCAAAATTAACCTGAAATTTGACCTATACACCCAAAATTACGTTTATTCAAGTCGAAAAATCAAAGAATGATTGCAAATAAATGTATATCAATAATTATAACTAAATGTTGAAAGTTACCACACCACTACTAATCATTTATCATTAATCATTAATTTACTCCATTTTTCCATGACAGTTTTTATATTTTTTGCCGCTTCCGCAGGGGCAGGGGTCGTTGCGTCCTGTTTTTTTCTCTACTCGTACCGGTGCGTTTGTTTTTTGTTCGCCGCTGTTTGTTACAACATTTTCGCGTCCTGTTTTCAGGCTCGACATATCTGTGCGGCGGCGTTGTTCTTCGCGGCGTACTGCAACGTTTTTATCGTTTTTATCGCGTAAAGGAATGGAAACGCGCAGCAAAAATGCCGTAACATCTTTGCATACTTTTGTAAGCATTGTTTCAAACAAATTAAACGACTCGAATTTGTAAATCAGCAGCGGGTCTTTTTGTTCGTAAGTTGCATTTTGCACCGATTGTTTTAAATCGTCCATTTCGCGAAGATGTTCTTTCCAGTATTCATCAATCGTTATCAGAACAACGGTTTTAGCTATTGTTTTTGTAAATTCTCCGCCTTGTGTTTCGTATGCTTTTTTAAGATTTACGCTTACCTGATATATTCGTTGTCCATCGCTTATAGGAATTAAAATATTTTCGTACATCGAGCCTTGTGTTTCGTACGCGTTTTTTAGTGCGGGATAAACTTTTTCGGCTATAGCTTTCATGCGGTTTTCGTATGTTTTGATAACGTTTTCGAGCAATTTATCCGAAAGTTCGGCACTGTTTCCATCTTCAAATTCTTCTTGTGTAAATCCGGGTTCAACTGATAAATTACGTGCAACTTCATACGTCATTGTTTCGTAATCAATATTTCCCACATTTTTTTCGATAAGAGTTCCTGTATAATCGCTCATCATATTGCGCACGTCAACTTCAACACGGTCGCCATACAGGGCATTGCGGCGGCGTTTGTAGATAACTTCGCGTTGAGAATTCATCACATCATCATATTCGAGTAAACGTTTACGAATACCGAAATTGTTTTCTTCAACTTTGCGTTGTGCGCGTTCTATTGATTTTGAAATTAGTCCTGCCTGAATAACTTCGCCTTCTTTCAAACCTAATCTATCCATCAATCCTGCAATGCGTTCCGAGCCGAATAATCGCATAAGATTATCTTCGAGTGAAACATAAAACTGCGAAGTTCCCGGGTCGCCTTGCCGTCCTGAACGTCCGCGCAACTGTCGGTCAACGCGGCGTGATTCGTGCCTTTCTGTGCCTATAATTGCAAGTCCTCCGGCTTCGCGCACGCCAACGCCTAATTTAATGTCAGTTCCACGTCCTGCCATATTTGTTGCAATGGTAACTGCACCTGCATATCCTGCTTCGGCTACAATTTCGGCTTCGCGCTGATGTTGTTTCGCATTTAAAACGTTATGTTTTATGCCTCTCAGTCTAAGCATTTTACTCAATAATTCCGAAACTTCAACCGATGTTGTTCCAACCAAAACGGGGCGGCTCAAATCTTTGCTGAGATGTTCAATTTCTTTGATAACAGCATTATATTTTTCGCGTTTTGTTTTATAAACGTAGTCGTTATGGTCGATACGTATAATCTGTCTGTTTGTTGGTATTACAACTACATCGAGTTTATAAATAGACCAAAATTCACCTGCTTCGGTTTCGGCTGTACCTGTCATACCCGCAAGTTTGTGATACATTCTGAAATAATTTTGAAGTGTAATTGTTGCAAATGTTTGAGTTGCATCTTCAACTTTTACTTTCTCTTTTGCCTCTATTGCCTGATGTAATCCATCGGAATATCGGCGACCTTCGAGAATACGTCCTGTTTGTTCGTCAACAATTTTCACTTTGTTTTCCATCACAACGTATTCAATATCTTTCTCGAACATTGCATACGCTTTGAGTAATTGATGAACAGTATGCACTCGTTCCGATTTTATTGCATAATCGGCAAGCAGATTTTCTTTTGCTTCGAGTTTTTCTTTTGTATCGATTTCTTTCTTTTCTATTTCGGCAATTTCGTTTCCAATATCGGGAAGCACAAAGAATTTTTGGTCTTCAACTTTTTTCGATATTAAATCAATACCTTTATCGGTGAGTTCTACTGAGTTGCTTTTTTCGTCTATCACAAAAAACAAATCGTCGGTAACAATGTGCATTTGCTTGTTGTTATCCTGCATGTAGAAATTTTCGGATTTTTGCAACAGGGCTTTCATTCCCTGCTCGCTCAAAAATTTGATAAGCGGTTTATATTTTGGTAATCCTTTGTGCGCGCGCAACAGCAATTTTCCGCCTTCATTTTCATTTCCGTCTGTGATAAATTTGCGTGCATCGTTTAGAATTTGAGTTACATAATTTCGTTGAAAGTTGTAAAGTTGTTCTACCAAAGGTTTATATTCATCAAAAAGCTGGTCGTTGCCGCGCGGCACAGGACCTGAAATAATCAGAGGTGTACGCGCATCATCAATCAAAACCGAATCGACCTCATCTACAATTGCATAATGATGTTTTTGCTGAACTAAATCGTCAATTCCTATTGCCATATTATCGCGAAGATAATCGAAACCAAATTCGTTGTTTGTGCCGAAAGTAATGTTTGCCTGATATGCTCTGCGGCGCGCATCTGTGTTAGGTTGATGCTTGTCGATACAATCAACCGACAAACCGTGAAATTCGTAAATCGGACCCATCCATTCCGAGTCGCGTTTTGCAAGATAATCGTTCACTGTTACTATGTGTACGCCTTTGTTAGCAAGGGCGTTGAGAAAAACGGGAAGTGTAGCAACCAGCGTTTTTCCTTCACCTGTCGCCATTTCTGCAATTTTGCCGAGATGAAGAATTGCACCGCCGAATAACTGAACGTCGTAATGTACCATATCCCAGCGTTGCATATTTCCGCCTGCAATCCACGATGTTGCCCAATATGCTTTATCGCCGGCTATGCGAACCTGCTCGCGTGTTGTCGATAAATTTTTGTCGAAATCGCTTGCCGTAACTTCAATTTCGTCGTTTTCTTTAAATCGCCGCGCCGTATCTTTCACAATAGCAAATGCTTCGGGCAAAATTTCGAGCAATACAACTTCAATTGTATCATCAAGTTCTTTTGTTAGTTTGTCGATTTCGTCGTAAGTTTTTTCTTTTATTTTTATGTCAACTTCGGATGAATCAACAGTTTGTTTTAAAGCTGCGATTTTTTCTTCTTTTTCTTTAATGCTATCGCTTATTTTTTGTTGCAGCACCTTAGTGCGAGCGCGAAGTTCGTCATTGCTTAATTTTTCGATAGATGGATATATTGCTTTTATTTTATCAACATAAGGTTGAGTAGATTTCCAATCGCGGTCTGCCTTAGAGCCGAATATTTTTTTGATAATAGAGCCAATTCCTGCCATATTTATATAAATTTAATAAAAATAATCCGCAAAAGTAATGAAAAAAATGAATAAATCCAATAAATAATCATAAGTTGTTAAGTCGTAAGTTGTAAGTCGTAAGTTGTAAGTGGCTAAACTTTTTTTGAGGTGCTATGAAAAATAATTAGCAATGCTCAATATTCACCTCTAAAAATCATATATATATTCCCATTCCCAAAAACTTCATTTCCACCTAATTTTTACAACAGAGCAACCTTTCATATAACTAAATTGCAAATAGTTGAATATTAGAAAAATAAACAAGGCAAAAAATGCTCTTTTTTCAACCAATTTTTGATAGTTGTTTTTATTTTTGCACCTGCTTTTGCCGGAGGGGGACTCAGTAGCAGAAAATAAGTTATCCACACACCAACCTCATTATCTCATTTATCTATATCGTATCTATATTAAGTGATAAAAAATAAATAACCTATAAAAGATAGAGTGAATCCGTTAGGATTCAAATCTTTATAGAAAACGAATGTCCACACATCCCCTCCGACCCCGTATGGTTGGGTGGCATAAATGGCAAAACCTTAAAAAAAACCATCCTATTAAAATTTTTATTATCATTGCGGCATAAATTTCAAGTGTCGTAAAAATGAGGCAGAAATTAACATTAGAGATAAATAAGCAGTTGTGTCTGAAAGTAAAAAAACTGCAAAATCGATTTTTTTTTAATAATATAATTCATT
>JAITOP010000316.1 GCA_031289895.1 Prevotellaceae bacterium | reverse complement strand
TAGGATACGATTTTAAAACGACTGGTTATATGCCTCAAAGTTATTTTTCAGGAAAAAACTTTGATGTGAAATTTGGATTTAAATATTTAATTGATTGATAATTGTTATATTTTATTTTAATGCTTATCAACTAATTTATGCTTTTCCCTTCCGAAATCGTCAACGACACCACCGAATCGCTTTTTGTCAAACGCACGGTGCACAGCAAAGCCATATACCTTGTTGTGGTATTGGCGGTGGCTGTAGCCATTGCGGCCCTACCGTTCATCTACGTGCAAATCAGCATGCAAGCTCGTGGCATTATCCGTACGCCTAATGAAAATAACGCATTGCAAACCGTTGTTTCCGGGGAAATTACGGAAATTCGCATAGCGGAAAATACGGAAGTAACACGAGGCGATACGTTGCTGGCGCTTAATGCGCAAGCCGTTCAAGAACAAATCCATCGGAAAGAAGAAAAAATACTTGAGAACCAACAGTTTATTTCCGATATAGGCAAACTGCTTACACAAAAAAGCGATAATTTGTCCACCGCCAAATACATGACCGAAAACAGTTATTTCCGATCGGCAGTAAACGAACAGCAAACTTCCATTGATTATTTACAGAAAGAATATCAAACTTCTAAAAGTTTGTACGAATTGAATGTAACGCCTCAAACCGAATATCTGCAACGAAAAAATGCCTACGAAGCGGCTGTGAGTCAAATGGTAAATATCAAGGAACAGTTTCGCAATCGCTGGGAAGCCGAAAAAACAAACTATGAGATAGAAATTCGTGAATTGCAATCATCCATCAAACAGTTGGAAGAAGAAAAAACAAAATACGTGCTCAAAGCGCCCGAATCCGGTTCCATCATTCAGTTTTCGGGAGTACAACAAGGCAGTTTCATCGCGTCCGGACAAACAATCGGCTATATTTCCAACGACAGTAATTTATTGGTAGAGTGTTATGTTTTGCCGGCAGACATAGGTTATATACAAGAAAAACAGCAAGTTGATTTTCAATTAGACGCTTTCAACTACAATCAATGGGGCTTGGCGCACGGTATCGTAAAGGAAATATCGAAAGATATTGTAATCGTAAACGAACAACCTGTTTTTCTTGTGCGTTGCTCGCTTGAAACTTCCTTTCTGGAACTAAAAAACGGTTATAAGGGAAATTTGAAAAAAGGAATGATGCTTACCGGTCGCTTCTATCTGACAGACAGGAGTTTGTGGCAACTGCTGTTCGATAAGGTGGATAATTGGGTAAATCCGAAATTGAAGGAATAGAATGGATATAAAAATTAAACAGCGAGATATAACCGACTGCGGAGCAGCCTGTTTAGCTTCAGTAGCAGAACATTATAAATTGAAATTGCCGGTATCGCGCGTTCGGCAAATTGCCGGTACGGATAAACGCGGCACCAATGCACTCGGCATGGTAACGGCAGCCGAGCAATTAGGATTCGAATCCAAAGGAGTGAAAGGTAGGGCGGAATCGCTGTCGAAAATTCCGCTTCCGGCAATCGCACATCTGATGCGGAACAATCTTCAACATTATGTAGTCATTTATGCCGTACACAAAAACAACCTTACTTACATGGACCCTGCCGACGGCAATCTGCACAAGGAAACGATTGAAGAATTTGCGAAAACTTGGTCAGGCGTGCTTATATTGTTGGTGCCGGGAGAAATGTTTAAGACGGATGATACGAAAGTTTCTATTTACAAACGTTTTTGGTTTTTGCTGCAACCCCACCGAAGCGTTGTCTTTCAGTCGCTTTTCGGTGCGGGAGTTTACACGCTACTTGGATTATCTACCTCTATTTACATTCAAAAAATAACCGACCACGTGTTTGTAAGCGGTAATAAGAATTTGCTGAATTTGTTGAGCATAGCAATGATTCTTATTTTGCTTATTCAAATTTTTGTAAGCGTAAGCAAAAGCATTTTTATGCTTAACACGGGGCAAAAAATTGATGCCCGACTGATATTGGGCTATTACAAGCATTTACTTAAACTTCCGCAACGATTTTTCGATACCATGCGCGTAGGTGAAATTATTTCGCGTATCAACGATGCGGTCAAAATCCGCGTATTCATCAACGATGTGGTCATTTCGTTGATTGTCAATGTATTTATTGTAGTTTTCTCGTTTGCTTTGATGTTTATTTACAGTTGGCAATTGGCGCTTATCCTTTTGATTTCTATTCCGCTTTATATTATTATCTATTTAATTACAAATAAATTAAATAAAAAACGAGAGCGAAAACTGATGGAAGACAACGCCGAACTCGAAAGTCAGTTAGTTGAGTCGCTCAATTCGGTAAAAACCATCAAACAATTTGGAATAGAAGATTTTGCAAACATTAAAACGGAAAATAAATTTATCCGCTTGCTGGATTCGGTTTATAAATCATCTATTAACTCGTTTTTTTCTACTAATTCATCCGAATTTATCAGTCGCATTTTTACGATAATTATTTTATGGATTGGTTCTTATTTCGTGATTGACAGCCTGATAACTCCGGGGGAATTACTAAGTTTTTATGCCCTTATCGGCTACCTGACAAGTC
>JAITOP010000202.1 GCA_031289895.1 Prevotellaceae bacterium | reverse complement strand
AAGAGTACCAACTCCTGCATCTTTTAATTTGAGTTTTGAATGTGTTATTCCAAACCCAGCACACTCATATCTTAATGTAAATTTATTGTTATCTAAATAATCAATGATTTCAGAAAATGATAATTTATTATTAATTGCTGATTTTATTCGTTTAATGTCGGTAGCAATGCTATCAATGTTGTTTTTTCTCATTTCCAAGTACGCAACCTTAACCTTATTAATAGTGCCTTTCCCTTTTGTGAAAATCGCGATTGTTTCATGCACCCGCGACATTGGCAGTACAGGGCTTGTATGTTGCGTTTTATTCCAGATTATTTCTTCCTTAAAAGAAAATCCCAAATCAGCTAAAATACAGTTCCAGCGATAAAACGAAGTTCCGCGCCCGAAAAGCACAATAAAACCGTCTTTTTTCAGCACACGTTTTGCCTCGTTAAATAATACCTGTTCATCAAACGGGCGGTCGAGTTTTTGATTTTTCAAATACAAATACGGCGGGTCGGTCAATATGCAATCAATGGAATTATCATCTATTTGCTGCATGCCGTCAAGGCAATCTTCGTTGTAAATTTTGTTTATTTCTATCATTTTTTTTGTTGTTTAAATATTATTTATTACTTTTGTGTCAACTTACGTAAGTAAGGGTGTCTTAGTAATAAGGCAGGGGAGATGCACTGCATCGCCTCCCTTTCCAGCAGGAAAAACTATTTAGTTTTTCCTGCTGATGTTTTTAATATTGACCTTACTTTATTAACATCGTATCTTTTTAATTGTCCATCATTAAAACGAATTATTATATTTTTTATGTTTTTATTACGACCACTTATTAAAGCGGCTTTTAATCCGGAATATATTGATGCACGCGGATATTCTTTTTCAAGAAATATAACAACCTCCTGTACTTTTTGCTTGCTTGCCTCTTTTATTGCTGCCTGTATTGCATTTTTACCATTAACGGTAATAGGTGCTTTTGCGTCTGAAAGTTGTTTTGTTTTCATATTCATAGCATCGGGGTTCTTCTTACCCGGCATGTTTGTAACGGCAAGCAATCTGTAGCGTTCTCCATATAGTTTTGCAAGTTCCTTGTAAATTTTTTCATTTTTCTTTGCTTCATTTTTGTTTTGTTTACCGTTGTCGGGTTTTTCCAATACACCGCCGCTTTTGAACTTCTTTGCCGTATATGTTTCGGGTTCTGCAATTTTTTGATTTTTGACAAGTTCAGCCACCGCCTGTTTTGCGCCCTTATAAGCTTTTGCCTCGTAAGCGTTTTTATCGCTGAAAAGTTTAGCATCCTTTCCGGGATTGTTTTCGAGCCCGGGCAGCGGTTTGTTTTTCGGATTTTTCACAACATCGCGTGCCGGCGGTTTTGTGTTTTTTTCGTTTGCCTGCAAATAACATTTACAGTTCCATCTGTCGCCGGGCTTGTGCGAGTTCCAGAACGGGTCGTTAACAGGTAGAATTGTTCCCCAGAACCCGACATGGTCTTCTCCCGGCACCACGCTTGTCGACGGCATCCACTCCAAATTAGGTAAAATATCTTTTTCGGCTTCATATTGTTTCCAGTCGGCGGCTTGATGTGCGCGAATAACAGCCGTATTATATTCTGTTTTCAGCCACGATTTTACATAATGGCTGCGGATGTTTTCGGTATCTTTTGCAAATTGCGAAAATGATTTTAAGTTTCCGTTTTCGTCTGTCAGTTGTTTCGCCATATCGTTTTGCATTCTGTGTGTGCGAAATGCCGAAAACACAGCATTGTTATATTTAAGAGCATCAATAAAATCATGTTCGGGTATTCGTGTCGCCTGTTGCAATCCTTCGGCAGTTGCAAGATTAAACGTATCAAGCGTGGCATTAAAAATATTATATTCAATTTCGGTTTCGGGGTCAAAGTTTTTTTCGTAAATATTTTTAAGAGCTTCGGCTATCATTTCAGGTGTAAATGCAAAAGATTCGTCGGCAAGGTCGCATACAGGCGCGTCGTTGCTACCGTAGTAAGCATTGTTTACCAGTCTGCGGAAGCCCCGTTTTTCGGGGCTAAGCCGAAAAAACTTTTTACGGCATCAATCAGGTTTTTGTTGTTTTTTGGTTCGTCCGTTTCTTTTGTGTCCTTTTCTTTTGCGTCCGGTTCGTTATTGCCTTGAATAGCCGATAAAGCGGCTTTTCTGTCATCTTCCTGCTTTGTTTTTAGTTCATCGTAATTGTCGGGCTTTGGAATGCCGTAGGTTTCATAATAATAATCATCGGCAACAGGAACTTTACCCGAAACAAAGGTATCAATCTGCACACGTTTTATTAAATTGTCAAGGTCAATTTCAAATTCAAATTCAAACGAACCGTTTTCAACAGGATAGCCGTATGATTTTAATATATTCAAAAACCACGATTCGTTCAGTGTGTTTTGAACAAATGCAATATCCGACTTGGTTATTTCGAGTTGCTGTTTACTTTGCTCTACACTTTGTGCGTATCCGGAACTACTGCTTGAGGTGGTTGTTTCGGTATTGCCCAAAATCGCAACCGACATTTCGAAATTGCAATTTTTAATCAGGCGTTCCTGCAATTCGCCGGTGCCGTTGCTTGTTTTGCCGTCGAACATTGTAAATTGCGCCTGTTTGGGAATCATCATTGCAAGTGATCCACCCGATTCGCTAAGAATTTTTTGCAAATCCTGTTTTGTTTTCGTATCGTAAGCATCGTAATAAATAACGCGCACCGGCTGCCCGAAAATCTCAACATATTGAGCAAAATCGCCAAAACCGCTACGTTTATACAGTGCATACATCGAGCATTTAAGTAAAAGTCCCAAATCGTTTTTTCTGCCTATTGTCCATGCAAACGGCAAGTCATCAATATTGATACCTGTATAATCGTATTGTGATTTTACAATCATGTTTTTTTCGATGCGAATGTGCTTGCGCGGAATTTCTTCAAAGTCGAAATCTTTGCCGACAATAAATTCAACTCCCGAAACACCCCAAAATTTCGATTCGATAATCAGTTCAATCAATCTGTTAAATTTGTTTGAATATATAAGATTCTCGAAAGTGTCAATTTTTCGTTTGTTTTTGTCAACAAAGCAAATGCTTTTATTCAAAACAAAGTCTTTGCGTTTTTGCAATATTCCTGCAAGATGACCGTCTATTGTAGTTATATCGTGATACAAGTCGTATAATTCCACGCGGCTTGGCGTGTATATACTTTCCGACCTTTCAATTGCCGCTTTGAGTTTTGCAATATCTTTGCGGTTGCGGTCGGGAGCAACAAGCGTTAAGTCATTTATTATTATTTTTTGCGGTTTTTTTGCGCCGCCTTCTAAATTTGCGTTTGCCATTTTTTTTAGTATTTAGTCGTTAGTATTTAGTATTTAGTCGTTAGTATTTAGTCATTCTTAATTTTTAATTTTTAATTCTTATATTAATCACATTTTCACATTTTCACATTATTAATCATTAATTATTAATCATTAAAAAAAGTTATTTTGTTTTGGTAATGAATTAAAATACACATCCGAATTTTTGGAGTCTGAGCTTTCGGAATTATCGGATTCGTAGGGCAAGTCGGGATTTACGTTGCCTGCCTGTAAATCTTTGAGCCAATCGAGAGCGTCTTCATAATCGGCGCGAAACAACTCAATATTTACGTTTGGATTAGCCATTCTGACAAGATAATACGAGGTGATTATCTTTACAATCTTTTTTATAAGATTAACATCCGAACCTTTGAATGTAGGTTGCGTTTCGGTAGTTCCGAATATTGCATCAAGGTCGTATTTACTCATGTATGAGCGCACGAGGCTTTCGGCAGCAAGAATTTGCAGTTCTGCATCCTCGTTATTGCCGCGTGTTATTTTCTGTATTATTTCGGGATAAAGGCTTGTTTTTCCCAATTCTTCTATTGTTACTAACATATTACATTTTATATTTATTATTAAAATTAAATCGTTCAAATCCGCCGGGCGCATCGGCAACTTCATTTTCGCGCAGTTTGAAAACACCGCCCTCAATCATATCCGGACCGTCCATGCGTTTTTGTTTTCGGCTGAAATTTTTAAATTGCGCTTTCAGTCGCAGAACATGCGGGTCATCCTTTTCTTTTTCGTTGAATATTAAATGCCCAAGTCGGTTAAGAGGTTCGAGCGTACCTTCGATACGTGTGTATTTATCTTTTTTATCGCGGTCGTCGCCGATTATCGGTAAGAACACTCCTGTTGCATTTGCGCGTTCGTAAATTGCAGGCAAAATCACTTGTTCATAAAATGGATTTTGCAGGCTGTTATTCTCAATATAGACACGTATATTTTCAGCGCCTTGTGATTTACAATAATTGTAACATTCAAAAAGATATTCAACAAATTTTGCATTGCTCATTGTGTCAAGGAAGCATTTAGCAATAAAGAAATCAAAGCCTTTTTTTGCTATTGCACCGACAGCCTTATAACTTCCCGACGAAACGTCTTTGTTTGAAGTTGCGGGATCGGCATAAATGCACACAGCGCAACCTGCCAGACGTGGAACCTTACCATCTTTCAAATCTTTGAAAGTATCGCTGCCGTCCATCGGATTGTTGTAATATTCCTTTTGTGCCGATTCGTATGATATTATCGAAAGTGTGCGGTCAATATCCGCTTCGCTGTTTTTTGCCCATGTTGATTTGCCTTTTTCGTCCCGAATATTAATGATTTCAAATTTATCAGCCTTTTCGCCAAGTTTTTTAACAGCGCAATTATCGTGAATGACATTGCCGTTAACAAGTATTCGTATAGGATTTGATATTGAGCGTGTAGCAATTAGAGCCTGCTCAATCCAATTAATTTTGTTTGTCATAATATCCTCGTTTCGGCAATCCTCGTCGGTGTCGATGTCATCAATTAAAATGCCATCGGGACGATAATTTTCTTTTCGTGTTCCGCGCGGCGACTGCCCCCATCCAAGCGCTCGGAATGAGCAACCTTTTTTAATAGTAAATTCGCTATCAGTCCACGAGCCAAAAACTTCCTGTTTTTCGTAATCATTTATTACGCGCAGGTTGGATTCAAAAAAGGCTTTGAGCGGCAGCAACAAACGGCGTGCATTATCGTAAGAATTTGATACAAGCAAAATATTACGCAGTTTGCCTGTCATTGCAAGATATATAAATTCCATCATCGACCGTGCCGACTTTGCCAGCTCGCGGCTCCATGCACGCACCTCGTACCATTCTGCATGGTTTAATATACGTGAAGTTGCGCGTTTGTGAAATTCAGCAGGTTCGGCTGTGCAGTAATTCGGAAAGTAGTATTTGAACCACTCTTCGGGATTACTTTCTAAATACTTTATACGTTTTATTTTTGCAGCCGTTGTTTCGGTAGTGTCAACAGGCGTTGCTTTTTTGTAGTTTTCCGAAAACTCGCGCCACGCTTTTATATAATCAGCATCAGATGCCGCTGTTATTGTTCTTGCCATTTTTGCTTTTCAATTAAACGATTAACAAATAATTCAAAATATTCGTTTGCTTTTTGCGAAAAAGGGAAATCAATTTCCTTTGTAAAAAGAACAAAATCGCGAGCAATGACAGTTGTTTGCCCTATATTATATTTTTTTTCGAGGTCGGCAATATCGCGTATAAGTTTACGGCGCACATCGGCTTCTTTTGAGTTCGGAAAACGAGAGCCTTCTTGTCTGTCCTTTATCATTTTGTTGAACTCTGCAAGTTCATCGTATAGTTCGGATATTCGCTTATGCTTTGATGTGAGCATACCTTTTTTAATAGCATCCCAATTATCATTTTTTGCCCAGCGCGATATTGTTATTTCTGATATTCCAAGTTTTTTTGAAATTTCTTTTTGCTTCAAATCCTGCATAAAAAGCGTGAACGCAACCTCTCGTAACTGATTATAATCTCTTTTTTCTTTTTTCATTTTTTTACAAAATTTATGCTGCAAAATAGGTTAAAAAACACCGAAAAGAAAAAAAGTACTGCCAATTTGGCAGTACTTTTTGTATAATAAATAATTTTCTTTGACTTTTGTGCTTGCTAAAATAAAAAAAATTATGTCGTTTAAAAAGATTGATAAAGAATTTTGTTTGACAGATAACAGCGTGAATGCGTATGGTTATCGTCTGCTAACAGAGGGTTTAGACCTTTCGCGTTTTAATCCGCCGATTGGTTATTTTATGCACAAGCGAGAATTAGGAGTAGCAGTGCGTTGGGAAGATTTCAGAATCGAAAACGATAAGTTGTATGCAAAACCCGTTGTGAATGGAAGCGCATTTCCAAATTTGGCAAGCGAAATCGAAGGTGAATTTTACCTTGCGGCTTCGATAGGCGGTATTGTTGCGCTTGAAATAAATGATGATGAAGCGTTAATGTTAGAAGGACAAACAGGACCTACCGTTACAAGATGGTATCCGCGCGAAGTGAGTGTCGTTGATATTCCTGCAAACTATAATGCAGTTGCTGTTTTGTACGATGAAAACGATTGCGTATTAAAGGATTTAACAGATAATAAAATAAATAAAAACTCAAAAAAATCAGAAATGAAAAAAATTGAATTTACAACAGAGCAATTACAATTGCTCAACCTGAGCGACAATGCTAACGATGAACAAATCGGCGTTGCTCTGAAAAATTTAGCCGACAAAGCTAAACGTGTAGATGCTGTCGAAAAAGAGTTGCAAGACCTGAAGACAGAAACAACAAAAACAAAGGTAAAGGAAATTCTCGAAAAAGGAATGTCCGAACACAAGCTGACAAAAGAACTTGCCGATAATCTCGAAAAAGATTATGCAGGTAACTCTGATGCTTTGAAAAAACTCGTTGATTCAATGACACCGCAAACGAGAATTACAAATTCGAAAGATGAAAAAACCCCGACTGATTTACTTGAGAAATTCAGAGGAAAATCGTTTAACGACCTTTATGTAAGCGGACAACTCGAGGAGTTGAAAGCCGATTATCCTGATTATTACGAAACTTTAAAAAACAAAAAATAATGGCAATAAATTCAGGCGCAATAAGCGCAATCCCTGTTGAGATTTTTGCAACGTATATCATCGAAAAACTCAGAAAAGAAAATCCACACTTAATGGCTGCTGTTGATGAAGGCAGCTTTGTACTTGGCGGCTCTGTGGTACACATACCACAGGCGGGAAATTCGCCAAGCGTAGTTAAAAACCGCAAAACGTTTCCTGCAACAGCACTTCAGCGCGGCGATTCGTTTGTAACCTATCCGCTTGATGTGTATTCTACCGACCCCGTTCATTTGACGTGGCACGAACAAAACGAAATCAGTTATAACAAAACCGATTCTATACTCAACGACCTTGTGCAAACTCTTATTGAGGCTGTTGGTGACAATATTCTTTATTCGTGGCTTAGTGGTTTAAAACCAAGTGGAGGCACATTTGTAGCCGACAATATTCCTGCAGCGAATATTCTCGTAACGTCAGGCAGCGCTGCTGCGGCAAACCCCGACGATGGTCAGACAGGCAACCGCACTGCATTTTCATACAAGGATTTGCAAAAGGCTCAGGCAATGATGAACAAAGGCGGCGTGCCTAAAACAGACCGCTATGCTATGATTGAAAGCTATCAATATCAACAATTCATTGATTCGCTTAGTTCAAATCAAATGGCTGCATATCAAGGTACGGCAGACCTCGAAAACGGTGTCGTAGGGCGTTTTGCAGGATTCGCTATCCTTGAACGCTCGTCGGTTCTTGCATTTGCTGATGACGGTACCTTAAGAGTGCCGGGCGAAGCGTTGAGTGCAACCGATAATCTTGGTTCGCTGTGCTGGCAAAAAGCAAGTGTGGCAAAAGCACAAGGCGATATAAAACCTTTCCAGACAACCGATGATCCGACTTACTACGGCGATATTTTCTCTGCTTTGGTAAAAATCGGCGGTCGCTGCCGTCGTGCCGACTGGAAGGGCATAATTGCAATTGTACAAAATGCTGCTTAATAAAAATAAACTTTTTCTAACTAAAAAATAATAAAAAGATGAAAAGAAATTTTAAAATTCTATTAGGATTGATGTTATTGCTTATCGCAATGACAGTGCAAGCCTACGAGTGCCGGAGCGATGTGAAATATTCGCATGAATATTTTATTTGCGCCGACGAGACAAATGTTGCTATTGTTACAATGGGACTTGCATTGAGCGATGGTTATGATGTTTATTTGATGTATGATTCAGGCATTTTGCCCGAAATAATTACAGTAGATATGCAGCATAATTACGTATTAATTAGAGATTACGAGCGAATAAGCAAGTCGATGTACAGTTGTGATTATATCAATAGGGCGAGAGACTCTTTAACGAATAAGAGTTGTCGCATATTAATATTTTAACAATAAATTAACCGTAGAGATGCAGCACATCGCATCTCTACATTAAAATTAAACAATTATGACAAAAGAACAGATACAATCTTATTTTGAAAGATATCCGCAGTCGGACGAATGTTTTGAGGCGGCAGGCAAATTATTTCACACACAAGGCGCAGCAATGAATTTTTCGGAAAAACCGATAAAGCATATTCGCAATGCACAGGAAGGTAAAGCAACCGACAGTAACAACGATGATGTCAATTTTATTGATATTGATTTGTCAACACTTGACCAGGCTGTGTTAAAAAAATATGCAGATAAATTCGGACTAAAAGCCGAAAACAACAAAAAAGCAACGCTTTTAGCGACACTACTTGAAAAGCAGTTGGAATTAAAGCAGTCGGAAAATGACGAAGGCGGCGACAAATAAAAAAGGTATTTCTACTGATAAGTTTTTCAAAGAAAATACTAAAATAAAAACGGTATATGTTGACGAAAACGGAAGCATATACCTGTCGTATAATGCAAAAAAGAACTTAAAAAAAGTTACACGAAATGAATAGTTTAAATATAATAAGAACAAACGGCAATATTCCGAAATCACTACCGGGCGAAGACCATATAAGCGGGTTGCTTATTTACTCTGACCAGTTGCCAAGCGGTTTTTCAGATACCGAACGCATTAAAGCGGTTTCGACAATAGAAACCGCCGAAAATTCAGGTATTACCTCAGAAGAACATCCCATTATATACAATATGCTCAAAGATATTTTTCGTATCAATCCGGGTATAAGTTTGTATGTTGGAATATTTGAAGCTTCAACCGATTTTGCCGAAGTTAAAACAATGCAAAATTTTGCAGAGGGCAAACTTCGCCAAATCGCTGTATATAATGCAAACGTTGAAATTGCAGCGTCAAGTATTATAGCATTGCAGGGTGTTGCTGCCGAACTCGAAAGTGCAGATACGCCGCTGTCGGTTTTGTATTATCCGCAAGTTGCTAATATTGCTGCATTGCCTGTAATTTCTGCAACAGGTCGCAAAAATGTTTCGGTTGTTATAGCACTAAACGGACTTGGCGTTGTGCTTGGAATTGTGTCGTTGTCAAAAGTGAACGAAAGTATCGCGTGGGTAAAAAAATTCCCTACCGGTGTTGAAAATCCGGCGTTCAGCGATGGCACATTACTTAGAGATGTGGATAAAGCGGTTATCGAATCAATAGACGCAAAACGTTATTTGTTTTTCATAACCTATCCGGGGCTGGCAGATTCGTACATGAACGACAGCCACACCTGCGATGTAGTTACAAGCGATTACGCATACATAGAACTTGTGCGCACAATGGACAAAGCCGTGCGCGGTATTCGCACTTACCTGCTGCCCGAACTTGGCGGCAATATTTATATCGACAAAGAAACGGGAAAATTGCAGGCTTACAGCGTGAAAAATCTTGAATTAGTTGCAGGCAAAGCAATTGAAGATATGGAAAAAGCAGGCGAAATAAGCGGCTATTCTGTTGAAATAAACCCTGAACAAAATGTTCTTTCAACTTCAACCGTTGAAATTGTTATAAAACAAATATCAACGGGAGTGATGCGAAAAATTAATGTAAAAATCGGTTATACTGAAAAAATATGAATGGAATAAGACATTTGCCGTTGATTAACGGCGTAGAACCCTCGTGGGCAAATTTGGTTGTGGCTATTGCAGGAGTTCCCGAAGTGGGAATTACTAAAATTGATTATGCAGATAAACAGACAATGGACAATGTTTTTGGAGCAGGACAAAGACCTGTATCGCGCGGTTACGGAAATATAGAAACCTCATGCTCAATTGCTCTTTTGCGCAGCAGCGTTGAAGCAATACGCGCGGCAAGCACCACAGGAAGATTGCAGGATATTGCAAATTTCGATATTATCGTTTGTTTTATTCCTGTCGGTTCAACTTTGATTACACAGCATACAATACGCAATTGTCAGTTCAAAGACGATTCGCTGGCTATTGCACAGGGTGAAACAAAGAACGAAACAACGTTTGAACTCATTTGTTCGCACATTGAATGGAAGTAATTTAATCGTTATTTAAATGGTAAAAAAATGGAAGAAAAAAAGCATTTAACAGGCGAAGCTACCAAAGAGCAGATATTAATGTGGAAAGGAAAATATGGCGATATTTTTCAGGTTATTGTTGATAACAAAACATGCTATCTGCACAAGCCCGACCGCAAAACACTGAGCGCGGCGGTTACGCTTGGTCAAACCGACCCGATGCGATACAACGAAGTTGTTGTAAATAATTGCTGGATTGCCGGAGCGGATGAGTTTAAAAATGATGATTCATACTTTTTTGCATTAAGCGAAAAATTAATTGAACTTGTAGAACTGAAAACAGCTGAGATAAAAAAGCTGTAAGCGAGGCAATCGAATCGGAAGATGATGATTGGATAGGCTTGTACGATACAATATTGCAATACTATTTGGGAATAAACCCCTCGCAACTTAGCGATGATGAATGGGCAAAAAAAATCGCTCATTTAGGTAGAATACGAAAAATGGAAGCGGGAACAAAAAATTAATTATTTGCGTTTAGGTTTGAAAAAGCTAATTATAAACACAACAAATTTATAAATACTTACAGCGATAAAAGCGAATAATAGAATTAAAGTATTTTTTACAGTAGGTTTATACGGGTTGCTTTCAGGTTTGCCGATATTGTTGTTAGAAAAATTAATATCAACACTGACAGGACGCCTTGGGAAAAAGCCTCTGTATATTATGTATAATCCTATGAGTGCGAATAATGTAATCATAAATTCGTGTGTTTCAGCAAAGATAATAAAATTTATAAATACTAACAATTTTTTGTAAAAAAAATGAGCATTGTAACAACAATATATGATATTAAAATTTTAGGCAACGCAAAAAGTTCGCTTGGAGGAATAAATAATGCTGCAATAAAAGCAAACGTCTCAATTGGAGGGCTTGGAACAAAACTTGCAGGCTTAGGTGCAAAATTGTTCGGGTTGCAACAAATAATACGTAGTTTTTCGGCACTTTCAAATCAGATAACAAAATGTACAGAAGCATATAATTTGCAAGCCGTAGCCGAAACGCGGCTTGCAACTATCATGCGCCACACGATGGGCGCAATGGATTTTGAAATAGATTCGATAAAAAAACTTGCTGCCGCACAGCAAAAACTTGGAGTTATCGGCGATGAAATACAATTATCGGGAGCGCAGGAATTAGCAACATATCTTACAAAAGCAAGCAACATAAGAAAATTATTGCCGGTGATGAACGACATGCTTGCTCAGCAGTACGGACTGAATGCTACGAGCCAGCAAGCGGTAACAATAGCTCAAATGATGGGCAAAGTGCTGGACGGTCAGGTTGGAGCATTAAGTCGTGTCGGATACAGATTTAACGAAGCGCAGGAACATGTTTTAAAATTTGGCGATGAAGAGCAGCGGGTGGCAATGCTTGCACAAATTATAACGCAATATGTAGGCGGTGTTAACGAGGCTTTGGCGCAAACACCCGAAGGCAAATTAAAGCAACATGCCAATGATGTAGGCGATTTGCGGGAGCGGTGGGGTGCGTTATTTGTTGGTATTCAATCTGCAATTTTGCCTTTGCGTGAAAAAATAGGCGCATTTTTTGAAAAAGTTGCAACGTGGCTTGAAACAAATAAAGAAAAGGTTGAAGAATTTGTTACAGGCATAGTAAAAACCATATCGAATGCTTTTTCAACAATCATAAACTTCGTAAGTAATCACATAACCGCAATTATGAACCTTGCAAAGGTTTTGTTGCTCATTAAAGTTTATACTGTTGCTTATAATCTTACTTTAAAAGCATGTGCAATAGGTATGGCTATTTGGAAAGCTGCTGTTGTTGCTTTTGAATTTGCAAGTATTGCTTTCAGATTTGGACTTGCAACGGCAACGCGATTAATGTGGGGTTTTACTGCCGCAACAAAAGCAAGTGGAATAGGATTGCTGATAGGCGTTGTTACGACGGCAATAGCTGCATTTTCGCTATTCAGAAAAAAGACCGATGAAACAACAAAGGCGCTGAATGATGCCAAAAAAGTGGCAAATGATTACTATGCACAGGAACGCAGCCAGCTTGATATGATATTTGCAAAATTGCGGGAAACAAACCCGAAAAGCAAAGAGCGTAACGATTTGGTTAATGAACTTATGCAGATGTATCCGGAATTGAACAGGCAACAACTTGATGAAATTCGGAATACTAATAATCTTGCCGGTGCTTACGAAACGCTTGCGGAAAATATTGCAAAAAAGGCAAAAATTAAAGGCATGGAATCGGCTATTGAAAATTTATCGGCACAAACAGCCCCTATTGATATGGCAATTGAAAAATTAATATCAGAAAGAATAAAAAGGGAGAATTTTAAAAATGATGACTCTTATGTAGCAGCGAGAGAAAGAGAGCGTAAGAATTTTATGAGTGCGATGCCAACACTGTTATCTAAGCCTTATGAATCCGAACTGTCAAATAAGGATTATGGAGTACCATTGGCAAATGAACTTGTTGCGAGTGGTGTTTTAGAAAAAAACAGCATGGTTGGACGTAAAAGCAAACAAATTGTAGATGTTGATAATGCCTTGAAAAATGGATTGGCGGCATATAAAAAAATTTCCGATGTTCAATCTTTTCTATCAAGTTATATGTTTCAGCCATCGGGCGCAATCGGTGGCACTGTACCTGTGGGCAATGGAGGCAACGGTTCTTTTGAAAGTGCAGCAACCGAAATCACCGGCGGCGGCAAAGGTGTGAAAAACTTTTATATCACTATCGGTAATTTGCTTGGCGAAAACACAAATATTTTTCAATCATCAAAAGACAATCCGGAGACAGCCGGCGACTTTTTGGAAAGGCTGTCGTATGCACTGCAGGATGTTGTTAATGATGCTAATTATGCAGCAAGCTAATGGGACAGATTATTTTAAATATAGCTTCGGATGTTGCCAAAAGAGTGTTGCATATCGCTACGCTTGGCAATATGCAACTTGCAGAGCATGCTCATGCAGATAAATCATCGCGCAACCCTTATCTTGATTCAAATATAAGTAGTGAATATTTGCAAAACTTAAAAAATGTCAGCATCCGTAACGATGAGATGTTACGTGTTCCCGGCGATGGTTATCCTTATCAAGGGCTGTATTCTATGCCTCTCAATAATATTATAATTGAGGACGTAGAAAAGACGTTTAAGATTGAGTTTATCAATGCAAAATGTAAGATAACAAAAGCGAATACTATTGTTGAAACGCCTGTTGTAAATCGTGACGGAACGGTCAAAGAGTTTATAAATGCAAAAGATTACGATATAGTTATCAGCGGCGATATTATTTCTGATAGTCAATATTATTTTCCGGTTGACGAAATGAAAACTTTGATAGGCTTGCTAAGCAAAAAAACAAATCTTAATGTTGAAAGTTCGTTGATGTATATGTTCGATATTAAACAAATGGTTTTTAAGTCGGGAACATTCGACCAGAGTATGGCAAAATATGTAAATGCAATGCCGTTTTCGTTGACATTTGTGAGCGATATTGATTATGATTTTTTAGTTGAAGACGATGTTTAATAATCTTTATATCCTATGGTAAAATCAGCAGTATATTTATTATTAGTAAAAACAATAACAAAATCGGCATTACCCCGCATGTTGGTAAAATGCCATTGTCCGCATGTAAAATATGATAATAATCCTACGCGGTTAACCCATAAATCGGGATGCTCATTGTCAATAAAAACAATAAAATCAGCATCGCCAAAGGCTGTCGATTCGGTAACAAATACTTTGCCGCAAAGCGTTTTTTCTTTGCACTTGCAATCCTCAATACGTGAATTAGCAAACGTGGTGAGCGATATTAAAATGAATATTAATAAAAAAGTTTTCATGTCATGTTGATATTAAAATGTAAAATATTAATTAACGGCAAAGATAATAAAAAAATTACTTTCGATTACGTATCAAGCGTAGAAATTACGACATCAATAAAAGATTTAACCGATACGGCAAAGGTTACAGTGCCGCGCAAAATGCGATGGCGCGAAAAATCGTTAACCGATTTTATTGAACGCGGCAATAAAATAACAATACAACTTGGATATGAAGACTATAAAACTGAAACTGTTTTTACAGGATATATAAAATCGTTTACAAACTGCACTCCAATTACTATTGAATGTGAAAACGAAATGTATTTGTTAAAACAAACAAAGGTACAGCCGCGAAGATATGAAAAATTCGATTTCAAACAATTTATGAGCGAATACGCATCCGGTATTACTGTTGAATTACCATCGGAAAATAATTTGAATTTTGGCGAAGTCATAATTAAAGATGAAGTGTCGGTTGCGGGCGTACTCGAACAATTAAAGAAAAACAATCCTTTCAATGCCTTTTTTCGCGAGGGCAAAATGTATGCCGTTCTCACGCAAACAGCATTAAATAAAGCAGGCGAAATAAGAACTATTGTATTTAATGTAAAAAAAAACATTATCGACAGCAAAAGTATAAAATACACGCTTGCCGACGATGTAAATATTCGTGTAAAAGCAATATCAATACTTGCAAATAATAAGCGACTTGAAGCAATATCGCCAAAAGGCAAAACCGATGGCGAACTGCGCACATTTCACTGTTCAAAATATAAAATACAGATTGAACTGCAAAAATACGCAGATGACATGCTGACAGAAGTTAAAATTGATAAGGCTGAAGGAAGTTTTAATGCTTTCGGTATTCCCTACGTGCGCAAAGCCGACAGAGTGAAAATTATTGATAAAATAAATGCGGATATCAACGAAAAAACATTCAACGCCGAAGCGGTTAAGTACTCATTTGGAATATCCGGATACAGGCAAACAATAACACTTGGAAATGAATTGAAATGAAACAAGCGATTATAAAATACATGAGAGAAATAGTCGGTAAAACTTCACAAAATACGGAAGTTTGCAGCGTTTTGAGCGTTGAAGGTATAACCTGCACTGTTGAAACTGTTGCAAATAAAATAAAGTATGAAGGCGTGCGGTTAAAAGCACATATCGAAGATGACAAAGGACTTGTCGTTAAGCCCGTAGTTGGTTCTTATGTTTTGGTTTCGCGAATTGATGATGCAAACTGTTTTGTAAGCTTTTTCTCTGAAATAGCAGCCGTATCATTCAAAGATAAAAACGGAATTGAAGTGATTATCGAAAATGGAAAAATGAGTATTAAAAACAACAGTTATGGCATAAAGCAAGCCTTTGATGAATTAATAGACGCAATAGGAAAATTGACAGTAACGACAGCAACCGGACCTTCGGGCATTCCGATTAACAAGGCTGAATTTGACGCTATAAAGCAAAAAATAAGCAATTTATTAAATTAATAATTAATCATTAACCACTAACAATTAAAAATATGGCACTTATACAGGCAACATTAAAGACGGCAATAAAAGCAGCACTTACAGCGCAGACAAACAAAACGACAAATCCCGAAGCAGCATTGGATGATTTAGCCGATAAACTTGCAACGGCAATAGATTCATTTGTGAAATCGGGAACTGTAACGGGAACATGTGTAACGAACACCGGTTCCGGAACAATAACAGGAGTAGTGCAATAAGAATTAAAAATTAAGAATTAAGAATTAGGGATGAAAAATGTTGGAATACAGATAGGCGAAGAATATGATATTGCTGTTAAAGTAAGATACGATGCGGCGGGCAAGATAATATCGGGATTTGTTATTGGCGATGTTACGTTACAAAATCAACAATGTTTACTGTTAGCCGAAAAGGGTGAGATAAAAGAATATCCGTTATTGGGCGTAGGCATAAAAAATTATTTAGACGATGATGGTGTGGAAAATTTGACGCGAGCAATAAGAACCGAATTTGTAAAAGATGGAATAAAAGTTAATAAAATCAGTTTTGAAAACAGTAATATTAAAATAGATGCGAAATATGATTAAGTTGTAAGTCGTAAGTCGTAAGTTGTAAGTCGTAAGTTAATTTGAAATATATAAAAAAAAGATATGAAATATTTTACAATAAAAGAACTAAGCAAAACCAATACAGGTTTACCAAATGTTGCAACAGCAGAGGCAATAGCGAATTTGGAAAATCTGGTTGAAAAAATCCTTGACCCGGT
>JAITOP010000193.1 GCA_031289895.1 Prevotellaceae bacterium | reverse complement strand
AACTTACGACTTATGACTATATTAAAAATATCGGTTCACAAATTTTTATAGAATCGTTTAATGTTTTTAATTTTTCAAGAAAAAATATTATCGCTTCTTTTCCTTTGGTACCAAGCGTTAGCGTAAAATCGTTGACAAATAAATTTATGTGTTTTTGCATAGTTTCTTCATCCATTTCTTTTGCGTGTTTACGAACAAAAGGTAAACTTTCGTTGCGATTTTGCATTGCAAATTCAACGCTTTTGCGTAAAACTCTGTCGAATTTTTGCTGAATTTCGGCGGGTAAATTTCTTTTTATCGCAATACATCCAAGCGGAATCGGTTGCCGGGTGTTGGTTTCCCAAAGTTCGCCAAGGTCGGCAATTAGTTTCAATCCTTTGTTTTTGTAGGTAAAACGTCCTTCGTGAATAAGAACTCCGGCATCAACTTCGCCATCCAAAACTGCCGATTCGATATCCGAAAAAAGATATTCGCGAAGTGTTTTTATTTGCGGAAAAAGAAATTGCAATAATGCCGCCGCCGTTGTGTTTTTGCCCGGAATAGCAATGTTTAAATCGTTAATTTCGTCGCAATATATTTTTGTTTTACTCACAAGCAAAGGTCCGTTTTTTTGTCCGAGTGCGCTTCCTGAATTTAAAATCATGTATTTATCCGAAATTTGCGAATACGCATTAAAACTGAGTTTTGTAATATCAGAGTCGGCAGACAGCGCAAGTTTATTAAGTTCCTCAACATCTGCCATATATATATCAAAATCAAGATTTTCGGTATCAATTTTATGATGCACAATTGCGTCGAAAATAAATGTGTCGTTGGGACAAGTAGAAAAACAAAGTTGTAATTTCATTATTTTATTATTTTTATTTGTTGTAATTGTAAATTATTTAAAAAATCAAAAACGCTGATTGCCAGATTATTCAAGGCAAGCGCAATATTCCATTTGCTTTTATCGCGCGGTTCGATATAATTTGAAATCGCGCGAATTTCTAAAAACGGAATTTTTTCGGACAAGCAAACATAAAAAAATGCTGCGCCTTCCATTGTTTCAATATCGGCATTAAACATTGTTTTTATTTTTTCGATTTGATTTCGCTCGCCGCTTGCTGCATCAACGGTTACGCCGCATACGGGTTGAATATTTTTAAAATTAAATATTTTCAGATACGGGCAAAATAATCTTCCGTTTGAAAAAGGTTCTGAGTTTTCGTTTATCAGTTTTTCGTCGAATAGAGTTGAAAATTTGTGCGGATAAGTAATGCCTAAATTTCCGAAAATTTCGTTTTCTACAACAACGGTTGTGCCTATCGCTATGCTGTTTACAAAACTTCCGGCAATCCCGACATTCAATATCAAATCGAAATTTGTGTTGCACAGTTTTTTTGTGAGCGCGTATGTTGTAAAAGTGCAACCTATTCCTGTTGTGCAAAAATCAATATTATGATTTTGCACAGATTTCAGTTTCTCGCGAATGTGTTGTAATTCAAGCGTTGTAGCGGATGTTATTAAAATATTCATCTTGTAATTTGCATAAAATTTTATATTTATTTGTTAACGATTTTGTTGTTTCAACAAAAATCAGTATAATTGCGTAAAATTAAAAAAAATATTTTATATGTTTGAAAATACATCCGGATATGAAAATTTGCTGATAGAAAATGTTGAAAAAACAAAGCAATTGGCAGAACATTATAAGGCAATTCTTGATATTTTGGGCGAAGATTCATCGCGCGAAGGCTTGCTTAAAACGCCAGAACGTATGGCAAAAACCATGCAGTTTTTAACGCAAGGCTATCAAATCGACCCTGTTGCGATTTTAAATTCGGCAAAATTTAAGGAAGAATATAAGCAAATGGTGCTTGTGAAAGATATTGAATTGTATTCGATGTGCGAGCATCACGTTTTGCCGTTTTTCGGAAAGGCGCATGTGGCTTACATTCCCAATGGATTTATTACGGGATTGAGTAAAATTCCGCGCGTAGTTGACGCTTTTGCGCGGCGGCTGCAAGTTCAGGAACGTTTGACGGTGCAAATTCGCAATTGTATCCACGAAACGCTTAACCCGCTTGGTGTTGCCGTTGTTATAGAAGCCCAACACATGTGTATGCAAATTCGCGGCGTGCAAAAACAACATTCGGTAACAACAACATCCGCTTTTACCGGCGCATTTTTAAAAGATATAAGAACACGAGACGAACTGATGCGCTTGATTGGAATCAATTTGCATTAATGCGAATTATGCTGTGTATTAATATGTTGTAAGGTATTTGTATGTTTTGGTATTTATACTTTATACGGCATGGTTTTGTTTAAAAACGCTATCCAATTTTTATTTGTGGACTGCTTTTTTTATTTTCCCACAAAGGCACAAAGAAAATATTGATTTTTTAAAATATAAAAATTTCTTTATGGACTTCGCGCCTTTGTAGGATATTAAATTGAGGCTTTTTCAACACATATTTTATTATTGCTTGTATTGTTTAAAAACATTAATACTATTTTGTATTAATTTGCAATAAATATTTCGATTATTTAAGTTTTTTCCTTACTTTTGTAAAAGATATTTCTCTAATATCTTTTATTTATTATAAATCATTAAAAAAATTAAAATTATGGTGAAAACTATTAAAAAATTATCATTGGTATTAGCAGCTTTTTTGCTTGCTAACAGTGCCTTCGGGCAACAGGAAATTTGTGTTACTTTACCACAAATTCAAAGTGTAGAAAGTGTCTCAGGCAGCAGCGATATTAACTGCGCCGGAGGAGACGTTACTCTAAATTTATCAATTAATCAGGAAACAGACCTTTCTTCAATCGATTTTGTTGGAGAAATCAATAAAGCATTGAATGGTGCAGGTGTTGATTATGTAAGTATAACTAATGCCGTAGCGCCTTTTTCGAGCATTACATTTACTTTTAATGCAAACCAAACTGATAATGATGACGTGAAAAATACTCGTATTGTAGTATTTAAATCCGAATCTCAAAATTGTAACAATGGAGTGAAAGTAACCCAAGAAAGTTGTGGTAAATAAACACATAAGTGTTTATATTTAATAACGAAAAACTATCTTTTTAAGATGGTTTTTTGTTTTTTTAATGATGTTTGTTTTTTTTGCTAAGTGATAAAAAAATAACTTATAAAAGAGGCTAAAACTTTTTTTGAGGTGCTATTTTTATCGTCATTGCGGGCTTGACCCGCAATCCCCCGTTTATAAGAGGAGATTGCGGGTCAAGCCCGCAATGACGGCAACATGCAAGCCCGCAATGACGGCAACATGCAAGCCCGCAATGACGGCAACACTCAAGCCCGCGATGATGCCAACACGGCAGAGGTCGCCACATGCTACCGCAGGACAATTTATAAATATAATTAATTTCTACCTAATTTTCCAACAAAACTATACTGCACTTGGTCATAAATTGCGTTTTCGTCATTGCGAGCTTGCGAAGCAATCCAGAGTAAATAAGCAATTTACCGGATTGCTTCGGGCTACCGCCCTCGCAATGACGGATACCTCGCGAAGTATATAATAAAAAGTCATGTTATTTCGTAACGATTCCTTTCATATAAAAAATTGCAAATAGTTGAATATTAGAAAAATACACAAGGCAAAAAATGCTCTTTTTCAACAAATGTTTGATAGTTATTTTTATTTTTGCACCTGCTTTTGCTGGAGGGGGACTTAGTAGCAAAGGAACGCACTCACAAATCTCTCTTATTCCTTTATTTTCAATATTTTAATAAGAGAATAAGGGGAAAGACACTAAAGAAAACTTCATGCTACTAATGGCACTCACAAAAATAAGGGTAAAAAAAGAGCGAACATTTGCAAAAATAAACACTTCATTTTTTACTCCCAACCTTTCGGGCAAAACCAACAAACAATTTATTTTGCAAAAAAATAACACCTCAAAAAAAATTTTTAGCCGAATATATATGCAAAATGTTTTAAATTAATTACTTTTGTCCCATCTTGCAGATTAAAATCATTTTTTTTGCTCTTGTTTTTAGCACAATACATATATTAAATTAGCATAC
>JAITOP010000334.1 GCA_031289895.1 Prevotellaceae bacterium | reverse complement strand
TTACCGAAAGCGATTTTTCTGTAAGTTTCATTTTTTGCAAATCAACATTTTTAATTAAAACAATTCCGGGTGTTTTTCCAATTTCCAGCGTTCCTAAAATGTCATCTTTTCCAAGTGCTTTTGCTCCGTTAATTGTTGCCCACGTTAGCAATTCGGCGAGTGTAATATCTTCATGTTTTTCAGCAATGGCAAGCAATTCAGCGATAATAGAAATGTCTGTGTTCGACGATAAACTGTCTGTGCCGATTGCGATTTTTGCATTTTTTCGGCGCAGCATTTCAACCGGCGGCAATCGGTTTTCGATATACAAATTTGATTGCGGGCAAAGCGTCCATGTGATGTTTTCGTTTGCTGCTACTGCAAAATCGTAATCATTTTCGGATGTAAAAGTATTGTGAACGAGCAAAATTTTTGTTTGTTTATTGATATTTTCCAAAAGGCGATGAATTGCTGTTTTGCCCGTTGGCGTTGGATTATCGGGCATTTTAAATTTTTCGTAAAACGTCAAAAAATCGCCCGAATTATTTTCAAAATAATCATTTTCGGCTTGCGATTCCTGATTATGATACGATAAAATTCCGTATTGCTGAGCGCGAAATTTTATTTCTGAAAATAATTTATCGCACATCGAATACGGCGCGTGTAATGTTGGCGAAATCGAGAGTCCAAGCCGTTTTCCGTAATCTATAATGGCTTGATTTTTTTGTAAAATTTTGTCTGTTTCGTTTTCATCGCACGAAAAAACTTCGACAAAAGTATGATAAAAAATTTTGCTATGTTTTTTTAGTTCAAAAGTCAAATCGTTGTTTGAAATATCGCCCACAGCAACAATTCCCTGCGCGCGCATAAACTCGTCATAAAATTTCGCTAAACGCAGTTGTTCAGCCGCATCGGCGATATTGCGCTGTTCGGATATTCCTGTTATAAAACCAACGATTCCGGTGTGTTGGGGAATTAAATTTTTCAGATGCGAAAGTTCCAAATGGCAATGCGCATTAACAAATCCGGGACAAATGACTCCCTCGTAAAACTCAATGCTGTCGCCGTTTTCGCGATTTTCGGAAATGTCTGAAAGTTCTGTTATTTTTCCGTCATCGTCAATTGTCAGCACTCCATTTTCTATGGGTTTCGCATTAATTGGAAAAATATAATTTGCTGAAATTTTTCGCATATAATTATTTTTTTTTCATTTTATTGCTAATTCTATACTCTTTTTAATCTGTTTTTTAATCATTTTTTAACCGCAAAGTCCGCAAAATTTTTCACAAATAACACAAATAATTTTTAATTCGTAATTGTTTCTACAAGTCGTGCGGGTGAACGTTTGTAATTCTAATTATTTTTTGTGCTCCGCACTCTTTTTTGTCGTGTTCTTCATCCCCGCATTCCGCTACGCTGCATACGGGATTATTCACATTTAAGTCCTTCAGACTTTTTTGTATTCAACAATTTAACTTCTCTAACTTCTTGGCTCTTTGTTCTTGATTCTTAATTCATAATTACACTGCATCTAAATGGTTAAATCTAATTTACTTTATCGCTGTTTTGGTCAAGTTTTTGCAATTGTTTTTTGAAAATATTATGCTTTGCTTTTATGATACTGTCGGATTTCGGTTTTTCGTTTAAAACAGGCGCGTCATCAATTTCATTTTTTGCCGAATCGACTGTTGTATTTTCCTGTAAATCATTATTTTGTTCTGATATTTTATTTTGCATATCGTCAAAATTTTCGATGTTTTCAAACGATTTATCTATGGATGAAAAAATATTTTTAAAAGGTGTAGAAATTTTATTAATAATACCATTTGAAAGCTCCGAAATGTTTATGCCTTCATGATTTTTTAACAGAGTTTCAAAACGTTTTTGCACATTTTCGTAAATTTTGTCGATAGTTTCTTTTTTGCGCGAATAAGCACGCATCGATTTTTCAAATTTATTGCGCGAGCATTTATATTTCTCAAAAATATTTTTATATCTGAAAATAGAATCGGCGTTATTGATTTTGTTATTAGCTGTAAGAGTGTTAAATACGCCGTCAGCCAAATGTATTTCAAACAAAATATTTTCGAGTTGCGGCATGCTTAAAATGTCATTTTTTTGGCATCCAAACAAGCACAGCGGCAACAACACGAATAATATTAATTTAAATTTTAATGTCATAATATAATTTTACGAGTGCAAAAGTACAATTTTTTTGTATATTTGCATTAACGTTTTAATAAACATTAAAGCGTTATGATTTTTATCTCGTCTTTGAAACTTCGACAATTTCAGTACAGCGGGGTAAATAAAGGAAAATTCATGCTTTTGCGTGGACTTTATTTACTTGCTGTACGGGTAGTCGAAGACCTCAAAGACAAATAAATAGTCTGCGCTTTTTCTTTTTAATTAAACAAATATGTAAGCATGAAAAACACACACATAGGCGAAACAATAAAACAAAAAATGAAAGAACAAAACTTTCGCGTTGCCGATTTTGCCAAGGCTATACATTGCAACAGAAACAATGTGTATTCTATTTTCAAGCGTAAAAACATTGATGTTGAGTTATTAATGTTGATTTCAAAAGTGTTGGAATACGATTTTATAACAGAGGTATATTTCAAACAAAAATCAACAAAAAAATATTTAATACTTCTCGAAGTTGATGAACAACAACTACAAAATTTTATATCCGACACATCAATGAAAATTATTAAACAAATGTAATAAAAATGATACGGTTTTGTAATAAATATGTTGCAAAATTATTATATTCATTACAATAATACGAATTACCTTTGTCAAAAATTAACAACATAAAATATTATGAAACCAATTACAAACGATTTACCACCACACTATTTTGCGGCGATACCACTGAAATAATGTAAGTTGAACAATATATAACATCAACGAAAGAAAATTACATTATTTCAAATTTTATTAATTGAAAAATTTTATATAATTTTACACAAATAAACTATGAGAAAAATATTAAAAGTAACGTTTATTTTTGCTGTCGCTCTGGTATCGGCAATAGCATGCACCGAGGCTCTTGATTATGAGCGCACGGAAAAGGATACCGAAGGAAATGGGATAACTATAAAGGAGGCAGCAGAATTGTTTCAACAAAGGATTATTGATTATGAAATATTGAAGGATGATGGTAGGCACACGGATAATTTGCTTATTCCTGAAAACTATACCCCGCAGTGGGATAACGCCGAATTTACCGAGAATGAGCATATATGGAGCATAGAAACGCCCATACTTAGCGACAGAAAGGTATTTACTTTTCATAAGAAAGAGGCAAAACCTTGGTATGCAGTAGTAACACAAAAACTTGTGATAATAAAACACAAAGAAACTGAAAAAATGAATATGTATATTCTTACGCTTATACCCGACAAATTGTGTTGCCAAAAACACAAGCGACACCGAGAAAAAACTTATACACATTTAGGTAATACAAGCGAATTTTCAGGAACGGCTGTATATACATTGTGGGACGGCACTGATATACTTGTAAATGAGCATACAGAAAAAAAACTAAGAAAAGCTTATAGTTACGACACTGAAATAACTAACACAGAAAGGGTTGCTAAAACAAAAAATATTTTGAAAGAATTTGATTTAGTTCCGATTAAAACGATGAGCAATATGTCTTATGAAGATGGGAATGGCATTTACTATTGTATAACGTGTGGACGTTCTTTGCCTGAGGGCAGTTATATTTGTTCTTGGTGTGAAATGGGGTCAGGATATATAGATGATCTTATAGTAACACCCGGTGGCGGAAGTGGCGATGGTGGAGGCGGAAGTGGCGGAGGTACTCCTCCTATATATTATTGCCCCGTATGCCATT
>JAITOP010000265.1 GCA_031289895.1 Prevotellaceae bacterium | reverse complement strand
TAAAATTAATAGCACTGCCTGTAAATAAAAGCGCAGCGCCCATATTGTCGGCAATATTAATACCGCAAATACTTTGCCCATTTGTGCAAAAACCCGAAATAGGCTCGGCTTGCAGTTCGTTTATATAATCATCGCTGTGAGCAATTGAATGTTCATCGTGATTATGGGCAAAATGATTTTCCTGTGCATTTAAAATTATTGTTGCACAACAACATACAACAGTTACAAATAACCGTGCCGAAACGCAACCTGTTATGTGTTTGATAAATGATATACTACTACTATTTTTCATATAATTATGTTTTTTATTTCAAGATTAATCAAGGGTTTCAGTGTCATTAACATCATCTATTTTCATCAATTCATAAACTAAATAAAGCATCATCATCTATCTGAAAAGCACCTTAATATGTTATAATTGTACCTTTTTTATAAGTTCGTGCAAATATAATAAATAATATCGTTTGGAATTTATTTGTATCTTATATTTTTTTATAACTATATGATTTTATTGTAATTACAAATATTTACTATTTATCGGTAATGTTAAAAAACGACTAAATCACTGTCTGCAAAGCAGTGCGGGATTTTCGATGTTACAATTGTATAAGAGACAAGAAACAAGAATTGAGAACAAAGAAGTTAGAGAAGTTAGGAAGTTAGAGAAGTTTTAGTAACAAAAAATAAATAAGCTATAAAAGATGGAATGAATCCGTTAGGATTCAAATGTTTATAGAAAACGAATGTCCACGTCACCTGCGACCCCGAATGGGGTCGAACAATGTGAGTATTTGTACATTTCTACCAACTTACAATCCCATAACGGGATTTTTTTATATTCGGCACAAATTGTAATTCTTAATTCTTAATTTTTAATTTTTAATTCTTAATTCTACCAAATCCCATAACGGGATTTTTTTATTTTTTTTATTTTTCATCTATTATCAAAAAAAATAATTATCAAAATTATTCATATTTACATATTATTTTTTAACTTTGCATCAATTAATCAACAATTCAATTATCTTAAATTTAAGAGGAGAAAAACAATGAAAACTAAATTGTTACAGAGGATATTAATTTTGGCATTAGGTATCGTATTTTGCCGATGCTCTGCCGACACGGCTGATGATACCACGACAATAACTTCGGGACGAGTAAACACAAGCGGAAAATACAGTTTCAAATACGGCAAACTCGAAGCAAGCATCAAACTGCCCACGACAGCCAACGGGCTTTGGCCTGCATTTTGGATGCTCGGCAGCAATATTAACAGTGGCGCATCTGTTGGCTGGCCTCGATGTGGTGAAATTGATATTATAGAAATGGGAAGCAAAACGGGAATTGATGCCGGCACGCAGGATAGATTGTTTACAGGTGCAACACATTGGGGAACAATTTCACCAATTTCACCCGACGGCTCGCATCCTAATTATGCTATAACTCCCACAAATACATATAGTTTGCAGGACGATGATTTTCACCTTTTCACTCTTAAATGGGACGAAAATTATATACGAATGTATCTTGATATTGATAAATATCCTACCGTAGCACCATATTATGAAATATTTATAAATGAAGAACTTAAAGAATATTTTACCAAAGATTTCTTCATTCTTTTCAACTTGGCGGTAGGCGGCGATTTTCCACAGATATACAACATTAACCAAGTAACAGCATTGAATGCTCAAAATAATTACGAAGCAAGTATGTATGTTGATTTTGTGAGAGTTTACAGCGAATCTAACGAATTGCTTTGGGAAGATAATTTTGATTCATCAACCATAGATGCAAACAAATGGAATATCGAAGAAAACAGTGATGGCGGAGGAAACAATGAATTGCAAACATACACTCGTGAAAATGTTGCAATAACTGTTGAACCAAAATCAGGGAAAAAATGCCTGACACTTACGGCAAAACGAGAAGAGTGATTTTAGTCGTAAGTCATAAGTTGTAAGTCATAAGTCGTAAGATTAGCACACAGATAACGCAGATTAAACAGATTTACGCAGATTTTTTTTGATTTTAAATCTTTAATAACTTTATAACTTTAAAAACTTTTTATTTTTTTTGTTATTAATTGTTAAATATTATTTGTTGACCAAAAATTTTAACACTAATCGTCAAAAAAAATCGTTTTTAAAATGCTTTAAAAACGAAAAAAACCGATTTTTCATCGGTTCTTTTTTAAAAATTGAAGTTAAAACTGAATATTAATTATTCCACTGGTTTAACATTCACTGCTTGAGGTCCTTTAGCGCTGTTTTCTACTTCAAAAACAACTGCCTGTCCTTCTTTTAGAGTGCGGAAACCATCATCTACAATTCCAGTGAAGTGTACAAAAATTTCCTTTCCTTCTTCTGTTGTAATAAAGCCAAAACCTTTAACTTTATTAAACCATTTAACCTTTCCGTTCATATTAAAAAACTTTTATAAATATTCGGCAAATAACGGCATTTAAATTCGATTAAACAAATTTTTGTTCAATTATTTTTTCAAATCACAAAAAAAAATTGTTCCTTTGTACCCAAAATTTATTGTAATTTATTAAAAAAACACGCAAATATGAAAATTGAAAACAACAAATCGGTTGCATTGGCTTATGTGTTAAAAGTTGATGATGAAGTTGTAGAAACAGTAAACAAAGAAAATCCAATGCGATTTATTTTTGGGCAAGGTTTTTTGTTGCCGAAATTTGAAGAAAATATCGAAGGCAAAAAAACAGGCGACACATTTGAGTTCAGCCTTAAAGCTGCCGAAGCATACGGCGAAATTGAAAACGACGCTTTTGTAGAATTATCAAAAGAAATATTTAACGTTGATGGCGAAATTGACGAAAGTTTATTTGTCATCGGAAACGTAATACCAATGCTCGATTCGCAAGGCAACCGACTTAACGGAACGGTAGAAAATATTAACGACGATACTATTGTTATGAATTTTAATCATCCGCTTGCAGGCTGCGATTTAAGTTTTACCGGCGAAGTAGTAGATGTACACGAGGTAACAGCAGAAGAATTAGCCGAACTGCAAAATTCATGCAACTGCAATTGCAGCGACTGCCACAGCGACGATTGTATGTAAGTCGTAAGTTGTAAGTCGTAAGTTGTAAGTTGTAAGTCATAAGTTGTAAGTCATAAGTTGTAAGTTGTAAGTCGTAAGTCTGCTTTTTGTTGATTTGTTGATTTGTTGATTTGTTTTTTGTTGATTTGTTGATTTGTTTTTTGTTGATTTGAATTAGCACACAGATAAAAATCAATTACGAATTATCAATTACGAATTACGATTTTGTTGTTGATTTGCTTTTTGTTTTTTGTTGATTTGAATTAGCACACAGATAACGCAGATTAAACAGATTTACTCAGATAAAATCAATTACGAATTACGATTTTTTGAAAAAACCTTTATGAACTTTTTAACTTTATAAACTTCTTGGCTCTTGTTTCTTGGCTCTTGTTTCTTTTCCCTCCCTACGGATTAATCAAATCGGTATTTCTGTAATCAAGAATTTCGTTAAGTATTTCAATTGCAATGCCGGCTTCGCTTTGCGAATTTAGTGCCAATGCCTTGTAAAAATCGTTTAAGGCATCGCCAAACAAATTCATTTTGCGATAAATGTTGCCGCGCAGATAATAAGCGTTGTCATCATTAGGGTTGAGCGCAATATATTCATTAAGAATTATTAATGAATTTTTGTAATCGTGAATATCAATATCTGTTAAATTTTGTATCATTTTATGTTTTTTTGAAAAAATATTATATCTTTGTTGCTTACAAAATTATAAAAAGATTATGAAAAAGCAAATATTTTTATGTGTTGTAATGCTGCTTGCAGGTTACACACTTATAGCACAGGGAAAATCAAATGCCGATGCGCCGAAAATTAAATGGTACACCGCAAACGAAGCTTTTGAACTTCAAAAAAAGACGCCAAAAAAAATACTTATGGACGTTTATACCGATTGGTGCGGCTGGTGCAAACGAATGGATGCTTCAACATTCACAAATGCTGCGGTTGTCGATTACCTCAACAAATATTACTATTGCGTAAAATTTAATGCCGAAGGTAAAGAAACCGTAAACCTTAGCGGCGACACGTTTACAAACGACGGAAAATACGGAAAATCACACTCATTTGCAGTTGCAGTTTTGCAAGGAAAGATGAGCTATCCATCGATTGCATATTTCGACGAAAAAGCGCAATTAATCACAGCAGTTGCAGGCTACCTCACACCCGAACAAATTTTACCTATACTCACATATTTCGGCGAAGATAGTTACAAAACAAAAGATTATCAGACATTTTCAAACGAATACGAGAAACAACAAAAAACCCTTGCAAAAGGAAATTGATTTGTTTTTTGTTGATTTGTTTTTTTGTTGATTTGAATTAGCACACAGATAACGCAGATTAAACAGATTTACGCGGATAAAATCAATTACGAATTACGAAAATTACGAATTACGATTTTTGTCTTTTTGTTTTTTTGTTGAGTTGTTGAGTTGTTGATTTGAATTAGCACGCAGATAACGCAGATTAAACAGATTTACGCAGATTTTTTTTGATTTTAAATCTTTAAAAACCTGATAACTTTATACTTGATAACTTTAAAAACTTTATACTTTAAAAACTTTATACTTCCTTTAACGTTAATTAAGTTGATATTTTGTGATTTTATAAATCGTAATAACTACCTTTGCCAATTCGTAAAATTGATAAAAAAATAATCGATTAAATAAAATATAATATGAAAAATTTAGATTTAACAAAGTACGGAATCGAAGATGTAGAAGAAATTATTTACAATCCTTCGTATGACGAATTGTACGATGCAGAAGTTAATCCTTCGCTGAAAGGATACGAAGCAGGACAAGTAACAGAAATGGGCGCAATTAACGTAATGACAGGTATTTATACCGGTCGCTCGCCCAAAGACAAATTTTTTGTAATGGACGAAACATCCGAAAATACTATCTGGTGGACATCCGATGAATACAAAAATGACAACAAACCTGTAACCAAAGAAACATGGAAAGCGTTGAAATCGCTTGCATGCAAACAATTATCGGGAAAGAAACTATATGTAGTAGATACTTTCTGCGGTGCTAACGAAAATACGCGCCTGAAAATTCGATTTATCTGCGAAGTAGCATGGCAAGCGCATTTTGTGAAAAATATGTTTATTCGCCCAACAGCAGCCGAACTCGAAAATTACGGAGAACCCGATTTTGTAGTATTCAACGCAGCAAAAGCAAAAATTGATAACTACAAAGAATTAGGTTTAAATTCGGAAACAGCTGTAGTATTTAATCTTACCGAAAAAATTCAAGTGATATTAAATACATGGTATGGCGGCGAAATGAAAAAAGGAATGTTCTCGTACATGAACTACCTGCTGCCGCTGAAAGGAATTGCCTCGATGCACTGCTCGGCAAATACCAACGAAAAAGGCGAAACAGCAATATTTTTCGGACTTTCGGGAACAGGAAAAACAACCCTTTCGACCGACCCGAAACGCGAACTAATTGGCGATGACGAACACGGCTGGGACGACGAAGGCGTATTCAATTTTGAAGGCGGTTGCTATGCAAAAGTTATCAACCTTGATAAGGACAGTGAACCCGACATTTGGAACGCAATTCGCAAAGACGCTCTGCTCGAAAATGTTACCGTTGACGAAAACGGAAAAATTAATTTCAACGATAAATCGGTTACAGAAAACACCCGCGTTTCATATCCCATTTATCATATCGAAAATATTGTTAAACCCGTATCGAAAGCACCCGCTGCTAAAAAAGTTATTTTCCTTTCGGCAGACGCATTTGGAGTATTGCCTCCTGTTTCGATATTAACTCCCGAACAAACAAAATATTATTTCCTTAGCGGATTCACAGCTAAACTTGCAGGAACAGAACGCGGAATTACCGAACCTACGCCAACATTTTCGGCTTGTTTCGGCGCGGCTTTTTTAAGTTTGCATCCTACAAAATACGGCGAAGAATTAGTGAAATATATGGAAAAATCGGGAGCAAAAGCATATCTTGTAAACACAGGATGGAACGGCACAGGCAAACGTATTTCGATAAAAGATACTCGCGGAATTATTGATGCAATACTCGACGGCAGCATTGATAACGCCCCAACAAAAAAAATACCCTATTTCGATTTTGAAGTGCCAACTGAACTTCCGGGTGTTGACCCAAAAATTCTTGACCCTCGCGACACCTACACAAACGCAAGCGATTGGGACGTAAAAGCAAAAGATTTGGCAGGACGATTTATAAAGAATTTCGTTAAATTTACAGGCAACGCCGCAGGAAAAGCCCTTGTAGTTGCAGGTCCTGAATTGTAACGAAAAACAAAAAAAATAATTTTGATTGAAAAAAAAGGTTGCTCAACGGCAGCCTTTTTTTGTATTCAGTATTCCGTATTCAGTATTCACGTATTCAGTATTCAGTATTCAGTATTTAGTATTCAGTATTTAGTATTTAGTATTTAGTATTTAGTATTTAGTCGTTCTTAATTTTTAATTCTTAATTTTTAATTCTAAAGTCGCTGGTCGTATTAATAATTAATCACTAACCATTAACCACTATTCCGTAATTTTTAATTGTATTTTTGGATTGCTTAGTGCCTCGAAATGACGCACCTCGTGTACCTTTTTTAATCACTTATGTATAATTACACATAGTTTTTTCTCTAATCCTCTTAATCCAAAAATCCTGTAAATCCTGATTCAGACATTTTTTCCGTCATTGCGAGCGTAGCGAAGCAATCCAGATATTTAACATTCCGTCTGGATTGCTTCGTACCTCGCAATGACGTGCTATTAAACCGTAATTCGTAATTTCAGTAATTCTTAATTTTTAATTCTTAATTTTTAATTCTTAACAAGCATCACAACATTTTCAACATGCTGTGTGTGCGGAAACATATCTACAGGTTGTATTTTTGATATTTTGTAATTGGCGGTTAGGGCTGTCAGGTCGCGGGCTTGCGTGGCGGGATTGCAGCTTACGTAAACTATTTTTTGCGGCTGTGCTTTTAATATCACTTCGCCTACTTTGGGATGTATTCCTGCACGCGGCGGGTCGAGAATGATAATATCGGCTTTACCGTTGGCATCAATAAATTCGTGTGTTAGAACGTCTTTCATATCGCCTACGTAAAAATCCACATTATCAATTTTATTTATTTCGGCATTGCGTTTGGCATCGGCAATGGCTTCGGCTACATATTCTATGCCTATCACTTTTTTGGCTTGGCGGGCAAGAAAAAGGGCTATCGTTCCGGTGCCGGTGTAAAGGTCGTAAACGGTTTGCGAATTATCGACACCGGCAAAATCAAATACTGTTTGATAAAGATTTAAAACCTGTTCGGGATTTGTTTGATAAAACGATTTTGCCGCGATTTTAAATTGCAATCCGCTCATTTCTTCTATCAAAAAATCATTTCCGCTGTAACGGATAACTTCCAAATCGTTGATACTGTCGTTGAGTTTGGCGTTGATTACATATTGCAGCGAGCTTATCTGCGAAAATTTATTTTGCAAATAATCGAGCAGCACGCAACGTTTTGTTTCGTCATCGTGTGCAAACACAACTATCACCATCACTGCGCCGCGCTTGGTATTACGAATTATCAGATTGCGCAGAAATCCGTGTTTTTCGCGAATATCAAAAAACGAATAATTATTTTCAATTGCAAAATCGTAAACAGCCTTGCGTATAGCGTTCGACGGCTCGGGTTGAAGATAGCAATGATTTATATTCAACACTTTATCAAATAATTGTGGAATATGAAATCCCAAAGCATTAGGATTTTCGATAATAGCATTTTCGTCAACTTCGCGCTGCGTAATCCAGCGTTTACACGAAAAAGTAAATTCCAATTTATTGCGATATTCTGTAGTTTTTGGCGATGCAATAATTGTATTGATTTCGGGCAATTCCAATTTTCCGATGCGCTGAAGTTGGTCGGCAACTTGTTTTTGTTTGTAAAAAAGTTGCTCGTTATACGGTAAATTTTGCCATTTGCAACCGCCGCAAACTCCAAAATGTTCGCAAAAAGCATCAACAAATTTATCGGATTGTTTAACAATATTTATTATTTTTCCTTCCAAAAAATTACGTTGTTTGCGCACAATCTGCACGTCAACAATGCTGCCGGGAATTGCATAAGGCACAAAAATAATTTTTCCATCAACCTTAGCAATAGCCTTACCTTCGGCGGCAATATCTGTAATCTCAACATTATTTAAGATAATATTTTGCGTTTTTCTGCTCATTTTATTCTACTTTTGTGCAAAGATAAAAAAATAATGGTTAATTATTAATGGTTAGTGATTAATGATTAGTGATTAATGATTAGTGATTAGTGGTTAGTGATTAGTGGTTAGTGGTTAATTTTTAATTTTTAATTCTTAATTTTTAATTTTAAAGATGGATAATATTTCACATTTTGTTATTGGCGCAGTTGCGGGCGAAATAGTTGCGGGCAATAAATTAGGAAAAAAAGCGATGTTGTGGGGAGGTTTAATTGCAAATATACCCGACTTGGACGTTATTGCTCAACCTTTTCTTTCGTCGGCAAAATCACTGCTTTTTCACAGAGGACCAACACATTCGATTCTGTTTTGCGCCTTAATTGTATTGTTGGTATCAAAACTACTGACAATTATTCATAAAAACACAAAAAATAATTTCACCGACTGGGTAAAACTTTCTTCGTGGTGCTTGTTTTCGCATATTTTTATCGACTGTTTTAATTCGTACGGAACAGCAATTTTTTATCCGTTCAGCAACCTGCGTGTAGCGTTCGACTGTGTTGGAATTGTTGATATATTTCTGGTTTTTCCTCTGATAATTGCTCTCGTTTGTTTCATTTTTATAAAACGAAAAAAGCAAACGCGAAAAATTATAGCATCGTCGGCAATGCTGCTTTCGGTACTGTATCTCGGTTTTACGATTTTAAACAAAATATCGATAGAACAAAAAGTTGATAAATATTTATACGAACATAATATAAATTACGACCGAATACTTACATCGCCATTGCCGCTTACAAACTTTGCGTGGCTTGTAATTGTAGAAAACGAAGATGGATTTTTTTCGGCAAATTACATCGTAAAAAACAAACAAATTGATTTCAAAAAATATTTTCCGAAAAATTATTATCTTTCCGAAAAATTTGCTGATAATCCTGAATTTATGCTGTTTGTACGCTTTTCGAGAGGATATTACTGTTTAACGAAAAAAGCCGACAACGAAATTATTTTTTCCGATTTGCGCTTTGCAAGTTTCGATTTTGACGGAACAGCCGATTTGGAAAATGCAGTATTTACACATTCGCTAAAACCAACCGCCGATGGAAAATTAATTATTAA
>JAITOP010000262.1 GCA_031289895.1 Prevotellaceae bacterium | reverse complement strand
CCAATCAATAATTACGTGGTCAAAGTCGTCGCCGCCAAGGTGGGTGTCGCCGTTGGTTGATTTTACTTCAAAAACGCCATCGCCAAGTTCGAGAATTGATATGTCGAATGTTCCGCCGCCTAAGTCGTAAACGGCAATTTTCATATCATTGTGTTTCTTGTCTAAGCCGTAAGCCAAAGCGGCAGCGGTAGGTTCGTTGATAATTCGTTTTACTTTAAGCCCAGCAATTTCGCCGGCTTCTTTTGTAGCCTGACGCTGCGAGTCGCTAAAATATGCCGGAACGGTGATAACGGCTTCGGTAACTTCTTGTCCGAGAAAATCTTCGGCAGTTTTTTTCATTTTTTGAAGTACAATCGCCGAAATTTCCTGAGGCGAATACAAACGGTCGTCAATTTTTACGCGCGGAGTGTTATTGTCGCCGCGCACAACATCGTATGATACTCTGTTGATTTCGGTTTGCACTTTATCAAAAGTTTCGCCCATGAAACGTTTGATAGAGAAAACCGTTTTTTTAGGATTTGTAATAGCCTGACGTTTAGCAGGGTCGCCTATTTTACGTTCTCCATTTTCGGCAAATGCCACAACCGAAGGTGTTGTACGTTTTCCTTCGCTGTTGATAATTACAACAGGTTCGTTGCCTTCCATCACAGCTACGCACGAGTTGGTTGTTCCTAAGTCAATTCCAATAATTTTTCCCATTTTATTTTATCTCCTTTTTATTTTTAATTTTACTTTATAATTTATTTTATTTTTATAATTTACTTTATAATTTTTTGCTTTGATATACAACAATAGTTATGCCATACCAAAAATGCACAAATTATTCAGAAATTTTGACAGGAATACTTGTAAAATCAGAATTTTATGACGTGATTTACTGACGTTTTGGCAGAAAGAATTAAAAATTAAAAATTAAGAATTAAGAATTAACTTCTGACTTACGACTTCTGACTTACGACTTCTGACTTACGACTTCTGACTTCTGACTTCTGACTTACGACTTCTGACTTATGACTTACGACTTATGACTTACAACTTATGACTAATTAAAATAATTACTATCTTTGCAAAAAAACAAAATTGTGATAGAGTTTAAATTAGAAATTGGCGACTATATTGAATTGGTACAGTTGCTTAAACGTGTAAAAGTGGCAATGTCGGGTGGCGAGGCAAAAATGCTTATCGCCGAAGAGCGGGTGAAACGCAACGGACATACGGAAACCCGCAAACGGGCGAAAATTCGCGTGGGCGAAAGTATTGAAGTTTTAGGAAAAATAATTGTCGTTGTTTAATGTTTTGCACAACTTGTGCAGCCTGATTTTGCAGTTGATAATATGATTTTGGAAACCGAGATAAAATTTCTTGCCGGAATTGGTCCTAAACGCGCAGAAATGCTGAAAAAGGAACTTGGTATAAGCACTTTCAAAGATATGCTTTATACTTTTCCGTTTCGGTATATCGACCGTACAAAGTTCTATAAAATCAACGAAATTACCGAAGATTTGCCTTACATTCAATTTAAAGGTAAAATTACTCATATCGAAAACATAGAAACGCCGCGCAACAAACGATTAATCGCTTATGCTGCTGACGATTCGGGTGGCGAAATTCAACTCGTTTTCTTTAAAGGAATAAAATGGATTAAAGATAAACTGAAACCGAATACCGAATATAATTTTTTCGGAAAACCTAATGTTTTCAGAGGTCAGGTAAATATAGTTCATCCCGAAATGGAAATTGTAGGAGATGAAACAAATCTTATAAATTCCAACATTCAAGCGGTGTACAGTAGCACCGAATTGCTTAAAGATAATTTTCTCGGAACAAAGGCATTTAACAAATTTCAAAGCGCGTTGCTGACGCTTGTTTACGATAAAATCGGCGAAACGCTGCCCGAATATATCACAACGCAATATAAACTTATTTCGCTGAAAGATGCTTTGCTGAATATTCATTTTCCGCAAAGCCCCGACCTGCTTAAAAAAGCGCAGTTTCGACTGAAATTTGAAGAACTTTTTTACATACAACTTTCGTTGCTCAGTCAGCGATTGAACCGAATGGAAAAAAACAGCGGATTTATATTTCCAAAAATCGGCGACAGTTTTAATAATTTTTATAAAAATAATCTGGCTTTTGAACTCACAAACGCACAAAAACGAGTGATAAAAGAAATTCGTAAAAATTTCGCAACAGGCAAACAAATGAACCGACTTTTGCAAGGAGACGTGGGCAGCGGAAAAACTTTGGTAGCACTAATTTGTATGCTTATCGCTATCGACAACGGATTTCAAACATGTATAATGGCGCCTACCGAAATCCTCGCAAACCAGCACTACCAAACAATTTGCGATTTTATGACAGGTATTGATATTAATATAAAATTGCTGACAGGTTCGACAAAAAAATCGGAACGAAAAATAATTGACAGCGATTTAACATCCGGCAAAACCGATATTTTAATCGGCACGCACGCATTGATTGAAGATACTGTGCAATTCAAAAATTTAGGTTTTGTTGTTATCGACGAGCAGCATCGTTTTGGTGTTGAACAGCGTGCAAAATTGCGTTATAAAAATGTAATTTCGCCGCATGTTTTGGTAATGACCGCAACACCAATACCACGCACGCTTGCAATGACATTATACGGCGACCTTGATATTTCGACAATTGACGAACTGCCGCCCGGTCGTAAAGATATAAAAACATCTCATCTATTTGAAAATAAACGCTTGCGGCTGTTCGGATTTATGCGCGAACAAATAAAACTCGGACATCAAATTTACGTTGTATATCCGCTGATAAAGGAATCGGAAAAAATGGATTATAAAAATCTTGAAGATGGATATTTTGCGATAACACAGGCATTTCCGCCACCCGATTACGTTACCTGCGTTGTTCACGGAAAAATGAAAGCCGATGAAAAAGATTTTTCGATGAATTATTTTGCATCCGGCAAGGCAAATATTCTTGTTGCAACATCGGTTATTGAAGTAGGTGTAAATGTTCCAAATGCAAGCGTAATGGTGATTGAAAGTGCCGAGCGTTTCGGACTTTCGCAGTTACATCAATTGCGAGGGCGCGTTGGTCGTGGAGCAGAACAATCGTATTGTTTTTTGATGAGCGATGTAAAACTGTCGAACGAAGCCCGCAAACGTATGCAGCTTATGGTGAGAACAAACAACGGTTTTGAAGTCGCCGAAGAAGATTTAAAATTAAGAGGTCCCGGAGATATTGAAGGAACGCAGCAAAGCGGACTACCGTTTAACCTGCGAATATCAAATCTGGCACAGGATGGAGCGATTTTGGAATACGTAAGACGCATCGCAAATGAAATTTTAAATGAAGATAATTCTCTCGAATTGAAAAAAAATTCGTTACTTCGTGAAATTTTAAACAAAAACTTTAAAAAATCTATTGATTACAGTGCAATAAGTTAAATAATATGAAAGCAAAAAAAATTTTATTATCATTAAATCTGCTGATAGTTGCAACAACTATATCGGCACAGATTACTTCGTTCGACGATTGCGAAAACACAGGAAATCCCGCAAATTTTGCATTTCAAAACGGCGAATCAATAACACTTGAAGCCAATTATAAATGGGGACTTGTGAACACCAATGTGGGCGAGGCTACATTAAAATTATCGAAAGAAGATTATAATAATCACATACATTTTGTGTCGTCGGTAAACATAAAAACATACAGTTTTTTTGATGCTTTTTTCAAAGTGCGCGATTATTTTGTAAGCAAATTCAGCGCCGAAAATATGAAACCTTCGTATTTTTATCAGGATACGCACGAAGGAAAATATACCAAAAAAAGCACGATGAATTTCGATTGGAATCAGAAAAAACTGTCGGGAACAAAACAACGCAAAAAAGCCCCCGAAAAAGAATATACCATAAACTTAAACGGCTGCACTTTTGATATTATTTCGTTTTTATATTTTTTGCGCAATATAGATTTCGGCGCAGTAAAACTAAATTCAGACCTAAAAGTAACATTTGCTCTCGACGATATTTTAAAAACGCTGAACGTGAGCTACAAAGGAACGAAAAAAATAAAAACAAAAGCAGGAAAATTCAACAGCATAGAAATATCCGTGCAACTGCTCGAAAACGAAACATTTGCAAGCGAACCCGAAATGCTTTTGTACATCAGCAACGACAAAAATCATATTCCGCTGTATGCCGAAATGCCTTTGCGAATAGGCAGAGTGTGCATATCGCTGGCAGACTACAGCAATTTGAAATATCCTGTTACAAGCAAGTGAATA
>JAITOP010000256.1 GCA_031289895.1 Prevotellaceae bacterium | reverse complement strand
TGATGAATAAATTTGATACACTCTCTTATCCATGGTTAGAGAATAAAAAACTTAAATTTATTCCTGTCGCTTCTTCTTGAATTAGGGCTGAAAAAAATACATGAAAAGCTGTGTTTAATTGCACCCTGTAAAATAATCTTTACATCAGTAACCGTTCCGTCAATACCTCCCTGGGATATTTTAGAAACGCCCAAACATTTATTTGCTTTGTTGACATACAATACCCACATTTCCTCGTGATGTTCAATAAAATCACAAAATAAAGGACGGAACACATTACAGATGTCAGATGAACAAAGAATTTTTTTCATCTCAGATGATTTTTTAGCGTTTTTGTATGAAATTGAAATTTCACACACTTTGTCGAAATCAGAATTTTTTACTACATTTGTCACGGAAATAATTTTTAAAAATTTATTACTGAAAAAGCAGGGGAATGGGTCGAATCATTAACCCCTGCTTTTGTTTTCAGCATAAAGGTAAAAATATTTATTCAATTGTGCAATAGGTGATTAAATCACAAAAATAAGAAAATCAACACAGCAACTAAAAGCATTTTACCCTGTCTTTAAATCTGCGTTCTATTGTGCTAAAACTTTTTTCCCAACACAAAAAATAAAATCGCAAAAAAATAGCTTTAAAATGACTATATATATTGGGGGTAATACAACATGCACAAAAAATAGTTTTATTTAAACACTACGAAAAACCACATAAATAAAGGAATTACGAATAATTTACAAGAACAATGATTTAAAAACGACTTGCGCAAAAGTTTAAAACGAGTTTAATTTCTGTTTAATTTAAATGCTATTTTTAGCCCGTTTGTTTCGCATAAGTTTAATCCTGATGATAAACAGTACTAAAACACTGCCAAAACACGCCCAGAACGCCGAAAAATAAGCGAAACGGTTATGTGTGTAATTATAGATCGCCCCGATTTAGGGGCTTTTTTTGCGCCCGTATTTTTAGCGCCTGCACGATGAGAAAATGACGCGAAAAACGCGGAAAAATACTAATGGGTGGACAGATGGGTGGACAGATGGGTGGACAAATTACGTAAAAAAACAGGTACTTAAATAGGGGTAAAATGACAAAAATAAAAGCAAAACAAGGCTTTTAAATGGTTTAAGCCACCTATAATACCAAAAATAAAAACATAAAATATTTTACTTAAAATACTAAATAACAATCATTTATGTATATTAATACATATTTTTATTTTAAATCAATGCGTGTAGCCTATTTAAACGGTGCTGTGAGCGTGGTCGGTGCGTGTTGTGTGTATTACTTACTGAATCAACCAAACAACACTATTTGAGTTTTATGCTAAATAACTTTTCGTATAGTTTTTTTAGTCGTGTATCACTTAATTCTTTTAGTGATTTTATCGGATTTTTTATTTTTAACTTCTCATTTGCAAAATCATATATATTAATATCTAATTGATGTGCTCTGGCATTTAAAGATTTATACATATCCTTACGATATTGCTCATTATCTACTTTTTTTAATTTTGGACGGTATATAGCTATTTGCTTATCAAGCCATTTTATAGCATCATTATATTTTTCCTTTGGCAATAAAGTGTACTTTGTTATTTTATACCTATCATACAGAGCCTTGAACGCTTGAGGATAAGAATACTTACTTTCATTAGATCTTGATTCTGCAATTTTATGTACCCTATCTCTAATTTCTTTTGCTTGTGCATCTGTGATATAAATATCCACATCATGCACAACTTCTGTTTTTTTAATCACCTTATTAGTGGTAATATAATTTCCAGCTACTTGAATGTTATTACTTCCTACTATTTCCTGATTAATTTTTTTCATGCTGTAAATTTCTAATGATTTGACAATATGGATAATAATTTATTTATTTGAGTGTCTTTTTCCTTTATTTGAGCGTCTTTTTCCTTTATTCTTTCATTTAATAAATTTATTTGAGCCTTTAATATATCAGGAGAATCTCCGTAATAACAATGTTCACCCGCCTTACTGTTTCCCATAGCCTGTACGTTGTCATTTCCTATTATTGATTGATTAACGGATTTACCATCATCCTTTAACATGCCTCCATTTCCGGTAAGTAGCCAATTGGGGTTGATTTCTGGATATGAATGTAAGATATTTTCTAATTTATCTACACCTATTGTTTTGTTGTTTTTTAATTGACTGGCAAAAGACCCATTCGACATCTCAACACTCTGCTCAAACGCCCTAATGGAAATGCCCTTATAGTCAATAAAATTTTTTATTCTTTGTATTGTATTCATTTTTTGTAAAATATTTAGAATAAATCTTACAAATATTTTGTTATTTAGAAAATATCTTATATCTTTGCACCAGATTTCAAAATGAAATCGCCGTAAAATTAATAAAAAGTTTTTAGATATGGAAATATTAAGCGAAATAAAAATGCCTCACGGGGCAAATCGGAAAATAGGGAAGCTGTTTGACATCAGTCAGCCTACCCTTCGGAAGTATTTACGAGGAACCTTAAAAGACAGTTTGTCTAATAAGGTTCGGAAAGCCGCTATCGAAAATGGCGGAAAAGAATATGTTATTTTAGATGAAACGAAAAAATAAAAGAATCATGGAAGCAAAAGTAGAAAAAACGCCGTGGAGTTATCATGTACATGTATCAAAAGACAGCCCGAACAATATCAATCGTGGCTCGTTTGACAGATTGCCTGACAATGAGTATTGGAGGGGGTATTATTATTTCGCACAATACACAGATTTAAAAGACGCGGAAAAGACTCTTTCTTACTTTCAAAAAGGATTTATAGAAAAGAGAAGAACTGTCATATCGCATGGAAGATACGGTCAGGGATATAGACAACAAAGTGAAACAATAAAAATAAAAGAATTATGAGGATACTTGATTTAAGATGTAATGAAACATACTGGTACGAAAATATAACAAAATGTACATACGAAGGTATAGAAAAAGGAAAATATAAATTTTTCTTTTGGAATGTCAGCGAAAGCGACTACCTAACAAGTGACGATGTAATTAACCATATAATAGAATATTAAATTATGAAAGCAAAATTAATTTTTATGATTATCGTATATGATACCTAAACTCATTTTTGTAAGCCACAGCCGCTATCAACATCCTGTCAAATTGCCTCTCTCCGAAATACCGTCTGTTGAACTTATAACAATACTCA
>JAITOP010000232.1 GCA_031289895.1 Prevotellaceae bacterium | reverse complement strand
GGCAGTTCAAAACCTTTGTGGGTTGTGGATGGTATTGTGATGGAAGATGTTGCCGAAATAGATGCTGACGCTCTCTCTTCGGGAGATGCTGAAACATTGATTAGTTCGGCTATTGCAGGACTTAACTCTGATGATATCGAAAGTTTTGAAATTTTGAAAGACGGCTCGGCTACGTCAATTTACGGAGCGCGCGCTATGCCGGGTGTGATTGTTATTACTACGAAAAAAGGTAAATCCGGACAAAGTAATCTCAGTTACAACGGTGAATATACTGTACGTCTTGTTCCTGTTTATTCGGAGTTTAACATAATGAACTCTCAGGAACAAATGGGCGTTTATCAGGAAATGCAGCAAAAAGGCTGGCTGAATTATTCCAACACTTTCAGAGATAAAGAAAGCGGAATATATGGCAAAATGTATCAGTTGATAAATGCTTACGATAAAACATCAGGTACATTTGGTATTCCTCATACCGAAGAGGCAAAAAACAATTATCTGCGACAAGCAGAAATGAGAAACACAGATTGGTTTAACGAATTGTTTAATCTTAATTTGATGCAATCACATTCGGTAAGTCTTTCGGGAGGCAATGACAAGTCAAACTATTATGTTTCGCTAAGCGGCTTGCTTGACCCGGGATGGACAGTGGCGAGTTCTGTAAATCGTTATACGGCAAATCTTAATACGACTTACAATATTTCAAAAAAATTATCGTTTGGCATTATTTCCAATGCCTCGTATCGTAAGCAAAAAGCACCGGGGACATTAAGTCAATCAACAGACGTAGTGTCGGGTGAAGTAAAACGTGATTTTGACATCAATCCGTATTCTTATGCACTGAATACTTCGCGAACAATGAGTCCCAACGAATATTATACCCGCAATTATGCTCCTTTTAATATTCTTCACGAATTGGAAAATAATTATATGGATATAAATACTACAGATTTGAAATTTCAGGGAGAATTAAAATGGAAAGTATTAAGAAATCTGGAATTATCGGCAATAGGTGCAATAAAATATTCGAATGCGGCAATAGAGCATCATGTTAAAGATGACTCCAATCAGGCTACTGCATACAGAACAATGCCCGATGCTATTATACGCGACAAAAATCCGTATTTGTACACCGACCCCGATGTTACTTATGCGCTTCCTATTGTAATATTGCCCGAAGGCGGTATTTACGAACGCAGCGATAACAGAATGGAAGGATACGATTTTCGTACTACTTTTAAATGGAATCAATCATTTAATAAAATTCACACTGTAAGTTTGTTCGGCGGTATGGAAATTAGTTCGGTTGACCGCGAAAAGTCGTGGTTCAGAGGCTGGGGACGTCAATATTCTATGGGTGATATTGCATATTATGCTTATCAAATGTTTAAAAAAGGACAAGAAGAAAATAGCCAGTATTTCACGGCAAGCAGTTCACATGGACGAAATGCAGCCTTTTTTGCTATGGGAACTTATTCGTATAAATCAAAATATATTTTTAACGGAACAGCGCGTTACGAAGGTTCTAACAAATTGGGAAAATCGCGCAGCGCACGATGGCTGCCTACATGGAATCTTTCGGGAATGTGGAATTTACATGAAGAAAATTTCTTTAAAACAGTACAACATGTATTATCTCACGCATCTGTAAGAGCATCATACAGTTTAACAGCCGACAGAGGTCCCGCTTGGTTGAGCAATTCTCAGGCTATTATTAAAAGTGTAACTCCATGGCGACCAAGTACAACTGTTAAAGAAACAGCAATGGAATTATCCGACCTCGAAAACAGCGAACTTACTTACGAAAAAAAATATGAATGGAACTTTGGCGCAGATATAGGATTTTTGAACAACAGAATAAATCTTAACACCGACATTTATTTTCGTAATAATTTCGACCTTATCGGCGCAACCACAACCACAGGTATAGGTGGAGAAGTGGACAAATATGCCAATGTAGCAACAATGAAATCGCACGGATTTGAACTTTCTATTTCAACAAAAAACATCGAAACGCAAGATTTTTCGTGGACAACAAATTTTATATTTTCTTATTGCAAAGTTGAAATTACAAAACTTGATTCACGTAAAAGAGTTATTGATTTAATAACAGGTTCTGGATTTGGAATGACAGGCTATCCGCACAGAGCAATATTTTCAATTCCTTTTGTGGGCTTAACAGAAGATGGTCTTCCTGTATTTATAAATGAAAATGGCGAAAGAACAACTACCGGTATTAATTTTCAGGAAGTAGAAAAAATAGGATTTTTAAAATACGAAGGTTCGGCAGAGCCTACACATTTTGGAAGTTTGGGAAATATATTTACTTATAAAAATTTCAGACTTAATATATTTATATCTTATTCGTTTGGAAATAAAGTTCGTCTTGCACCGGCGTTCCGCGCTGCATATTCCGACATGAGGTCTATGCCTAAAGAATTTAAAAACCGATGGATATTACCCGGAGACGAGGCATATACAAATATACCTGTTTTAATAAGTACTCGCCAATATAACGATATAAGCCATTTGAGTTATGCCTACAACGCCTATAACTATTCAACAGAACGTATAGCCGATGGAGGTTTTATAAGAATGAAAGAAATATCTTTATCCTACGATTTTCCTAAAAACTGGATAAATTCATTAGGAATTAAAAGTTTGTCGGCAAAAATTCAGACTACCAACTTATTTTTGTTGTACGCCGATAAAAAACTTAACGGACAAGACCCTGAATTTTTTCTTTCGGGAGGGGTAGCAGTACCTATGCCTAAACAATTTACATTTACATTAAAATTAGGACTATAAAAATTATATAATTATGAACACAAAAAAATTTATATTAATAATATCCGTTGTTCTT
>JAITOP010000219.1 GCA_031289895.1 Prevotellaceae bacterium | reverse complement strand
ATAAAATTTGTCTTTTTTTATTTTATACAAAACAACAAAATGACTTTGGTTCCAATGCAGAATGCAGGGCAGCGGTGCTTCTTGTAATTGTGCGAGCGTGATTTTTACCCCCTGCGTTCTGAAACCGATACTCTCTGCTGCATCAGAAATTCCCAGCATAGAAACTCCTTCGCGGGTGATAAAACTTTTTTCACGCAAAAACTTGTTGGAGTAGAGTTTGCCGTAGTACTTTGCTACAATACGGAGACAGGTCGCACCGCAGTCCATAGCGTCAAGTTGGGAGTAGGAAGGAAAGTTACTCATTTATGGATGTTGCTTTTGTTCGCTTTAGAATACTCTGAATTTCATAAAAATGGCTTCTATCTTCTTTAGATAATTTTTTGTAAATTTTACAAAATTTTACTTTTTTATTTATAAAAATTGCCCCGTCATAAAAATTGCCCCAAGAATAATTTTTGCATTGCTGTAAGTAATAACTGCCGATTGTATTGTTTGAAACAGGAGAATTTTTTATATCCATTCCAAAAACCTTTTTTTTATTTTTATAGGAAATATAATGCCATTCTTCATTTTTATCTTCATATATCAATGGGAAAAGCACAATGTTTGTTACTTTATCGAAAAAATTTTGATAAACGAGATTCCCCATACGCACCACATTTCCCTTGCGCGTACACATGTGTTCTTTTGTAAAAATATGATTAGCCCCGCAATAAATCAACATTTTATCCTGTGTTTTTGAATAATATTTTATAATATTCTCTGCCATAACAGAGTCATTATCAATAGAATTATAATTTGGAAAACAAAGAGGCAAGTCTAACCCCAAAACCTTTATTTTTTCTTTGTTTGACCTGTTTATTTTCCACAAAACATACAAAATATTCATATATTCTTTTATAAACCAATGAGACTTTTCGGAAATTATACTGTCCCTTAAAGGTTCAGAAAATTTATCGGCAGCAATCAGCCTGTCTATTTTATCCTGCGCAGTAAAAGCCAGATATTCAAAGGCAAAACATCTTACTCCATTTTTGTAAAGCAAAGGTATATTTTGTTTGAGAAAAGATAACTGATTTTTGTTCCAATGATGCTCGCCCAAAATAACAATATCGTAATTTTGAAATTTTGAAGCAATGTATTCGTTTGCATTTTGTACTTTGTTTTGTCTTGATTGTGCATTAATTGAGATACACACAAAGCATAATAATACAATAATAACGTATTTCATAATTTTAATAATTTAATGTGCAAAAGTAACATTTTTTTTTGATTATTAAAATTATGAAATCAATAATACTTGCGGTGCTTTTGGACAGCGCGGGTCAGGGAAATCCCAATTTTTATCGCCATAACTTTCAATAATCATTTTCCAGCAGACCCCTTTTTCAAAATGACATTTTTCAAAATCTCTGCAATCGAAACATTTACTGTCTTGCGTCATTGCTTTTTGCTTGTTTTTATTAAAGTTTTTTGCAAAATCACTGTTCCAAAATTCCATTATTGACATATTTGTAATATCGCCAATAATAAATTTTGACGACCAATACATTTGCTCACAAAATGTTACTTTACCATCTGGTAAAATATAAAAATAGCGTGTATTGCCTGTGCAAAAACCTCTTTTATTAAATTTTTCTGTTGTTTTATTAGAAAATTGAACATCTTCGTACTTTTCTAAATTGCCAACGATATAATCTTTGTTATATTTCTGCCTGTAATTGTTAATTGTTTGATTTACAAGTTTTATGTCATCGTCAGTACAGCATAATTGTTCAAAATTTTTTCTGTCTTTAAATCTTGTATAGGCAACAGGTGTTAAGTTAATTTTTATAATATATTCTATATCAGATAAATAATCAAGCAGATTAATAACACTTTCTTTTTTGCTGTTTAAAGACGTTAAAATTGCATGAATTATAATATCTATGCCCGCTTCATTCAAATTTTCGATAGTTTCTTTTATTTTTCCATAATACGAATCTTTAACATTAAGCATTTGTTGTAAAATAGAGGAATTTACAGAATCTAATGAAATTTGTATATATCTTAATCCTATACTTTTCATATACGCAATATCTCGCTTTGAAACAGGTACTTTTGTAGAAATATAAGGGTGATAGCCGTTTTCAATTAATACTTTCAACAACTCTTTCCATTCTGAATATAAGAAAAGTTCTCCACCGAGTACGTCAAAATTGTTCATCCCTATTTGTTTTGCCTCCGTTATTAATTTTTTTATCTTGTTAATGGGGAGTTCTGCATTAATATTTTGACGGTCGGCATAACAATATACACAGTTTGTTACGCATTTTGTATTTAACATCAAAGTACAGTCTAATGGACGGTTTAATCTTGCTGTTGTTAAATCTATATCGGTAAAAACAAATTCTTCTAAATTTTGCTTTCTAACAGGAAAATTGTTACAGTATTCAATTATTAAATTTTCAGGAACAAAAACAATTGCTTCGCCCTCTTTTTTTGACAAAATTTCTTTGTTTTCAAAAAATGGCTTAATAATTTGTTTAATAGTTTCTCTTTCTATTCCTAAATAATTCTCCATTTTTTGAAGTTGTTCGTCCAAAATAAATTCTCCTGTAAAAAACGAAATCATTGCGGCAAAATACGGATGCCAGAATGAAAAAAAGTTATTACTAAAAGTGATAGCACCGTACCTTTCTAATTCTGGATATTTATATTTTGTTGTTATCAAAACCCTGTTATCATCGCCTCTGATGCAATAATTAGGGTTTATAATATATTTTTTGTCTTCTGTCATATTTTTTTTAGAAAAAAGAAGAGCGCGGAGCAAATATATTCCCTACGCTCTTACAATTAAGATTAAACACCAAGTTTAGCACTGTCTTTGCAACCATCTTTACAGCTACTGCTACAAGAACTTTCGCAAGAAAAAATACAATCTGATGTTATACCATCTTTCAACCCTGTTTCAGGGTTGAATTTTCCATTAGTAGCACCCTGCCAGAGTGTCATTAACTCCTCCTAAAATGCTTGTTAATTGCTCTTTGCTGATAGCATTTTGCCCCTTGTTTAATTCGTCAATTTTCATAATACAATTTTTTTTAATAATTATTTGTCATAATTATTTTGGCGGAGCAAAGGTAGTGCAAAGATTTCAATTTTCTATTAAAATTTTACATGTAAAATACCAATTTTTATTTGTAAAATACTGCTCTTTAAATTGTATGTTTTCAGCATTTTTATTTGTAATATACTAATTTTATTTGTGAAATACAACTGAAAATTTGTGTGTTTAAATAAAAGTTATTAACTTTGCAGTCTTAAATCTACTTGTTATGAATAGAGAAAATTCCTCTCAAAAAGTCCATTACGGACATAATATCAGGCGATTGCGCGATATTATGGGTATCAAACAAGATACCATTGCTTTTGCATTGAATATGTTGCAGCAAAATTTTTCAAATTTAGAACAAAAATCAGACATAGACAATGAAATGCTTGAAAAAATTGCAAAATTTATGAAAATTCCTGTTGAGACAATAAAAAATCTCAATGAAGACGGCGTAATTAACATAATATCAAGCACTTTGCACGATAATTCAGGATCAGTTATATACAACCCAACCTTCAACCCGATAGATAAAATAGCCGAATTATACGAAAAATTACTTGTCGAAAAAGACAAAAGGATAGCGTTTTTAGAAAGTTTTTTGCCTCCAAAATAAAAAATTAGCGTTCCTGCCGGTAAGGAACGATTTTATTTTGTCGTTATCGCCGATGCGCTGCATAATGTCGCCCACATTTTTGCTGTCGAAAAAGCGCAGCGGCAGGCGCATGAGCTTTGCCAGAAAGTCCGAAATCAGCGAGATGCTGACGCGCGTATTGACGTGCAGCGTAAGCCAATTTGCAGAAAATTTACTGCCGTCTGCGTGCAAAAAGCACAAGTTGCGCCGCAAGAGCCAGCGTGATTTTTACCCCCTGCGTTCTGAAACTGATACTCTCCGCTGCTTCCGAAATACCGAGCATAGAAACTCCCTCGCGAGTAATAAAACTTCTCTCCCGCAAAAACTGATTGCTGTAAGTTTTGCCGTAAAATTTTGCAATCATACGCAAGCAGGTAGCACCGCAATCCATAGCGTCAAGTTGGGGGAAATGAGGAAAGGGGGTCATTTATAAATCTTTTATAAAATCATTCCATTGCTGGTCGCTTACGCCGTTTTGTTTCATA
>JAITOP010000135.1 GCA_031289895.1 Prevotellaceae bacterium | reverse complement strand
TTTGCTATTTGCGATATATTGTAAAAACAATCGCCAACTTTAACATTGGGAATAGCTGCTGCAAGTCGTACAAAACCATTATTCATAGCTCATTTTTTTGCAAAGATAGTAAAAGTTTGCTAAGTTTGTTTTTTGTTGATTTTTTTGTTGTTGATTTGAATAAGCACGCAGATAACGCAGATTAAACAGATTTACACAGATAAAAAATCAATTACGAATAAAGAACAATTACGAATTACGAAAATTACGAATTACGAATTACGAAAATTACGAATTACGAAATCTGTTGAATAACAAAAAATCCCGAAAGGTGGTGTGTAAAAAATATTGAAAATGGTTAAAAATATTCGTTCTAAAATTGTGATTGCTTAAAAAAAGATTAGGCGGCTAAAAACCACCTAAATTTTTATATTTCGGGGTAATTTTTGGTATTAAAATTACAATCGCCTCAATATTAAAGTTATTTGTGATCCAGCTGGGATTCGAACCCAGGACCCCATCCTTAAAAGGGATGTGCTCTACCTGCTGAGCTACTGAATCAATACCCTCATTTTTAAAATGAGGCTGCAAAGGTAGTTATATTTTTTGTTAATGCAAATTTTGAATCAAACTTTTTTAATATTATATACGCTAATTTACTGTAAACGAGCGATATTATCTTCCAAAATTTTTATTTTCGATTCTGCATCCGACTGCTTTTTGCGCTCGGAGTCAACCACGTTTGCAGGTGCGCTATTTACAAATTTTTCGTTACTCAGTTTTTTGCTTACGCTTGCCAGAAAACCTTTTGTATATTCAAGTTCCTTTTGTAATTTTTCTATTTCTTCGGCTATATTTATTTTATTTCCGAGCGGTATATAATACTCGTTTGTGCGAACCAAAAACGACGAGGCATTTTCAATACTATCTTCAACATTTTCAACTTTCGAGAGATTTGCCAGCTTTGTTAAAACTGTTGAAAACGATAAATCCAGATTGCCTTTTACAAACAATTCGAGACTATCTTTTGGCGAAATATTTTTATTTTGCCGCAATGCGCGAATGTTTATAATAATATCTTTTATTTGTTCAAATGTATCTACAATTTTTGCGTCAAAGTATTGTGGCTTAGGTTGAAGTGTCAGCATTATCGTTTTGCCTTCCGTTTTATTGTCGTTCAAAATCAACCATATTTCTTCGGTTATAAATGGCATGAAAGGATGAAGAATTTTCAAAAGATTTTCAAAGATTTTCAACGTAGCCTCTTGTGTGTATTTATCAACAGGTGAGCCGTATGCCGGTTTTATTATTTCGAGATAATATGCGCAAAAATCGTCCCAAAAAAGTTTATACGCGGTCATCAATGCTTCCGAAATTCTGTATTTATCAAAATTATCGTAAATCTCTTTAAGCGTCTTATTAAATTGAGCATTAAACCATTCAATGGCTTTTGCCGCGTAATCGGGTTGAGGAATTTGCTCTACATTCCAGCTTTTAATCAGGCGAAATGCGTTCCATATTTTATTACAAAAATTACGTCCTTGCTCAACTTGCGAATCATCATACAAAATATCGTTGCCTGCCGCCGAGCAAAGCAACATTCCTACACGAACGCCATCAGCTCCGTATTGTTCGATTAAAACCAGCGGGTCGGGCGAATTGCCTAACTGTTTGCTCATTTTTCTGCCGAGTTTATCGCGCACAATTCCGGTAAGATATACGTTTGAAAACGGTGCTTTACCGCGAAATTCATGTCCTGCAATAATCATACGGGCAACCCAGAAAAACAAAATTTCGGGAGCAGTTACCAAATCGTTGGTAGGATAATAATAATTCAAATCTGCATTGCCTTCATTTTCAGGATGTCCGCACACCGAAGGGTCGAAAACCGAAAGAGGCCAAAGCCACGACGAAAACCATGTGTCAACAACATCTTCATCTTGACGTAATTCGTTGATTTTTATATTATTGTATTTTTTTTGCGCAAGGGCAAGGGCTTCGTCAATAGTTTTTGCTACAACAAAACTTCCATCGGGCAAATACCATGCAGGAATACGTTGTCCCCACCAAAGCTGGCGCGATATGCACCAATCGTGAACGTTATCCATCCAATGTTTATATGTATTTTTAAACTTGTCGGGAATTAATTTTATTTCGCCGTTCATTACATAATCGAGTGCAGGCTTGGATATTTCATCCATTTTCAAAAACCATTGCATCGAAAGTTTGGGTTCGATAACCGCATCGGTGCGTTCGGAAAAGCCTATCGAACTTTTGTAATCTTCGGTTTTAACAAGAAGTGCGGCATCGTCAAGCATTTTCACGATTTTTTTGCGAGCATCAAAACGGTCTTCGCCAACAAGAATTTGGGCTTTTGCGTTCAATCGTCCATCATTATCAATAATATCAATCACAGGCAAATTATATTTTACGCCAAGTGCATAATCGTTAACATCGTGTGCAGGTGTAACTTTCAGGCATCCTGTTCCAAAATCCATAGTTACATATTCGTCGAAAATAATTGGAATTTCTTTGTTTATCAACGGAATATATACTTTTTTGCCTTTCATGTGAGCGTATCGTTCGTCGTTAGGATTTATGCACACTGCAACATCAGCCATAATTGTTTCGGGGCGCGTGGTTGCTATTGTCAGACTTGTATTTTCGCCGACAACGGGATACGATAAATAATAAAGTTTTGAATTAATATCTTTGTGAATAACTTCTTCGTCGGAAACGGCAGTTTTGCTCACCGAATCCCAATTCACCATTCGCACGCCGCGATATATCAAACCTTTGTTGTAAAGATAAATAAACGTATTGATAACAGCTTCAGACAATTTATCGTCCATAGTGAAGCGTGTACGTCTCCAATCGCAGGATGCGCCGAGTTTTTTCAGTTGTTCGAGAATTATTCCGCCGTGTTTTTCTTTCCATTCCCAAGCGTGTTTCAGAAATTCATCGCGGGTAAGCTGGTCTTTTGATATTCCTTGTTCGCGAAGTTTAGCAACCACTTTGGCTTCGGTTGCAATAGAAGCATGGTCGGTACCCGGCACCCAACAAGCGTTTTTTCCTAACATTCGTGCGCGGCGTACCAAAACATCCTGTATGGTATTGTTGAGCATGTGTCCCATGTGTAAAATTCCCGTAACATTTGGCGGAGGTATTACTATTGTATATGCCTGACGATTGTCGGGGTCGGAATTAAAAAAACCGCTATCAAGCCAATAAGCATAAAGTTTGTTTTCAATCTCAACAGGATTGTATTTTGTTGTAATTTCCATAAAATAAAATTAGCTATAAATTAAAATATCTCAAAATAAAGCGACAAAGGTACAAAATCAATTGAGAATTATCAATTACGAATTACGAAAAAGTTGTATTAATAGTAAGTCGTAAGTTGTAAGTTGTAAGTTGTAAGTTGTAAGTCGTAAGTTGTAAGTTGTAAGTCGTAAGTTGTAAGTCGTAAGTTGGTTTGTTCAATTGCAAATTACGAATTTGTTGAATAGCAAAAAAGTCCGAAGGACTTAATGTGCATAACCCCCAATGAAGCGTAGCGATTGGGGGGATTAAAAAAAATGTCTGAATCAGGATTTATAGAATTTTTAGATTAAGAGGATTAGAGAAAAAGAATTACAAATTGAAAATTGCCCCCCAGCCCCCTAAAGGGGGAGTTTGGGCAATGCGGAAAATTTAGGCAGTGCAGAAAAATTCCCCTTTAGGGGATTTAGGGGTAAAGAATTGAAAATTAAAATTAAAAAAAAATATCGAA
>JAITOP010000133.1 GCA_031289895.1 Prevotellaceae bacterium | reverse complement strand
CCATCGTGCAAATCGCGCGAAAGACGCACACGCTCTGATGTTTCACCATCAATTACGGCTTGCGAGGCAACAAGTAATTTTTCCTGTTCAAGTTGTTTTATTTTATTTTTATTAAGTTTGTTACGATAATACAGCACGCTGAGAACAAACAGCACGGCTATAATACTGACAATAATAATCCATGTTTTTTCTTTTTCTAATGCCGTTATACGAAGTTCTTTTTTTTCGGTTTCGTATTTGGTTTCCATTTCAGCCATATTTTTTTGAAATTTTTTACTTGACATTTCTTCTATAAGATAAACATATTTAACAAAAAAATCATGAGCCTTATCTAATTCACCTGAATACAAATAAGCAGCAGCAAGGTTAGTTAATGTGGATATTTGCACATTAACAGAATCTGCCTCCCACGCTTTAAGTACCATAGTTTTACAATCATCATAACGTTTCTGATATAAATAAACATACGACAATACAGTCCATGCAGCAATACATGAATATCGCTGTCCGTATTCTTCGGCAATTTGTAAACATTCATCAGCATATTTTTCGGCTATATCATTTTCTTCTTTATCTAAACAATATATATACGCTAATGATTGCAAAGCCATAATCTGCCCTCTTTTATGTCCGATATTCCGAGCAATTTCGAGTGATTTTAAATCATAAATTATGGATTCATCAACGTATTCATTAATTTGTCCAAGATTATAATAAATCCCCACTTTTGCATAATCGTAATTTATTTCTTCTGCTAATTTTTTTGCACGTTTAATATAATAATATGCGCGTTCAGTATTCCTCAAATACTTATGATAACCGCTTATACTGTTCAACGTTAATGCAATATTTTTTTTATCGTCAATACTTTCAAATATCTGCAAAGCCTTTAAATAATATTCCATTGCAATATTACTGTCATTGTATTGTCCACTAATTACATTTAAATAGCCCAAATCTTTATATAGCAGTGCTTCACATTTTTTATATTTTATTTCAACAGCCAGTTCAAGTCCTTTTTCATAATAAATAACAGCGGTATCTTTATCACCGTATAAATCATAACCGCAACCCACATATCTGTAAAAGTCGGCTGTCATTACCTTATCATTTTCTTTTTGGGCAAGTTGCAATCCTTTTTTGGAAAATATCATGAGTTTTTCGATATTACTATCTTTATATACATCACATAATTCTATTAAAACATCCAATTGCTCTTTTGCAGTCAGTTTTTGCGTTTCCAAAACATTAATCAGCGAATCAACATTTGTTTGCGCCGACATTTTGCCGGTAAACATCGCCATCAGGCATATTAAGATAATTTTTTTCATGATACTTTTGTTAAAATTGTTTTACGTTTTTTTAATTTATGGTGCAAAGGTATCTCTTTTTTGCCGCTTACAATACCCCACAAAGTGTATTTTTTTGCCGTTTACTAAAAATATACACTTTGTGGGGTATTCAATCAATTTTTTTTGTTATATTTTTGTAAAAAAAATGTGATTAATGTGAGAATGTGAGAATGTGAAAATGTGAGAATGTGAGAATGTGAGAATGTGAAAATGTGAGAATGTGAAAATGTGAGAATATGAGAATGTGAGAATATGAGAATTAAAAATTATGAATGACTAAATACTAAATACTTTAGAATTAAAAATTAAGAATTAAGAACGACTAACGACTAACGACTAAATACTAACGACTAAATACTAACGACTAAATACGGACTTACTGAATACTGAATATAAATTAAAATAAAAAGATATGAAAAAAATATTAGCATTAACATTAGTATCGATTGTGATACTTGCAACGGCGGCTTGCGGTAGCGGCGGCAAAGAAAAACTGACATCGTTTTCCGAACCTCAGGAATACGTTGGCGAAGTAGAGTTTGATGGCTCGAAAAAAGTTGTTATAAGTTTTCGTCTTTCGGCAGACGCAAAACAAATTACAGAACTGAAATTATCTACCGAAGAATTGATTTTGCTCCCAAAAACCGACAACAACAGCGAAACAAAATCAGAAGAAAACGAAATTGAATTTAAATATTCTGGAGAGTCGCAGGTGCAAAGTAACATGAAGATTGAACAAGACAAAGCAACAGGTAATAATGTTGTGGCAAGAGATAAATCGGGAAATCCGATATTTGAAAGCATTGTGTTTACCGGCGGTTTTGAAAACTCAAGCCCCATCGACCTGAAAAATGACAAAATAGTGTCAGATGCCATGCCGCTGATTTGCGATTTAACAGTAACCAACACCCGCATCTACGGAGATATTAAATTAGAACTGCGCGGCTTCGAAACAAAATCGGTGAAAGCCGAATTTAAAAATACGAAAAAATAAAAATTAATGTGAAAATGTGATTAATGTGAAAATAAGATTAATTAAAAATTAAAAACGACTAACGACTAAATACTAACGACTAAATACGGAATTACTGAATACAGAATACAAAATAAAAATTAACGTTTAACATTTTAAAAAAAACAAAAAGACATGAAAAAAGTATTTTATTTGGCTGTTGTTGCTTTATTAGCCATGAGTTTTACGTTCACATCTTGCAGCAAAGATGATGAAGTGGTTACACCCGAATCCCTTGTTGGAACAACGTGGGTAGTTAGTGCCGAAGGAATGACAATAACTTTGACTTTTTCGACAAGCACTTACACAGGAGTTATGACATATCCGGGCGATCCTGATGAGTCAATGACGAATTGCTTATATACTTACGTGAGTCACGTTATTATATTGGCAGATGAAAATGACATGGTGTGGGCAACCGGAAAAGTTGATGGCAACAAGATGACATTAACGGATGGTGAATACGAGGTAGTTCTAACCATGAAGTAATTTTTTTTAATTTTAATTAGTTGAACCTGTCTTGCGAATAAGCTCTGCCTCGCGCTGCCAGCCACCAGCACAACAGACGACGCAGAGCCTCGCTTAACAGGGAAAAAAATTAAAAATTACGAATTAAAAATTACGAATTACGAATAAATTACTTAAACATCTTAAGCATCTTATAACAAAAAAGAAACAACTAAATTAAAAAAAAATAAATAAAAATGAAAACAACAAAAATATTACTATCGGCAGCATTGGCAATGCTGATGCTGACAAATTGCGGAGGCGGCGCAAATTCGCCAAAAGACGTTGTATTAACTGTATTTAATGCAGCGAAAAAACTCGATTTCGAGACTATGAAAAAACATCTTACGCAAGAACGTATTTCTGACATCGAAAGAATCGAAAAGATGTTGAACAGCAATCCCGAAGAAAGAGCAGAGATAAAAGAAATGCTAAAAAATGCAAAGTTTGAAATCCTATCTGAAGAAATTTCGGCAGATGACAATTCGGCTGTTGTAACAATAAAAACATCAAGAGTTAAAGATAAAGATGATAAAGAAGACGAAGTTGATTTGGTTAAAATTGATGGCATCTGGAAATTTGACAGCAATCCGTTTTAATTTAATAATTTAACAATTTAAATTTAAAGAAAATGAAAAAAGTATTTTATTTGACAAAAGTAATGATATTGCTAATATTGAGTGCATTTTGTTTACAAAGTTGCTCGCAGGATTGGTCGTGGGTTATTGAACCTCAGTTTGATAGGGCTGAAGATTTTTCGGAAGGAATAGCTCGTGTACAAATTGATGAAAAGTGGGGATATATCGACAAAACAGGCGCGTGGATTGCCGAACCGCAATTTGACAACGCCAATGATTTTTCGGATGGAATTGCATTGGTAATGATAAACGGCAAAATAGGCTTTATTGACAATACAGGCAAATTTATTGCCGAACCACAGTTTACTGAATATTCAGATTTTAACGAAGGAATAGCAGCGGTGAAAATAAACAATGTATGGAAATATATTGATAAAACCGGAAAATGGATTACTGAATCTGAATTTACTTTTGCGGCAAAATTTTCGGAAGGAATAGCATTTGTTGCATTACCAAACGGCACGTGGGGATTTATTGATAAAACAGGTGCATGGTATGAACCTTTGCAGGAACTTTCTCAGAAATATAAGAGCGTCGGAGTTATTTTCACAGATGGATTATTAAAGGTAATACAAGAAGATAAAAAAATTGGTTTTATTGACAAAAACTGTGTATTAGTCATTCCTTTTCAAGAATTTGAAATTGCATATTCTTTTTCTGACGAAATGGCAGTAATTAAAAAAAATGGAAAATTCGGTTATATCAATAAAAGCGGAGAATTGGTTATACAGCCTCAATTCGATTATGCAGATGATTTTAAGGATGGAATTGCCCGTGTACAACAAAACGAAAAATGGGGATACATCAACAAGTCAGGTAATTTTATTGTAGAACCACAATCTGAAAACGCATTATGGAATTTTACTGAAGGTCTGGCAAGTGTTAAAATTGATGGAAGATACGGTTACATAGATAAAACAGGCGCATGGATAATTCAACCTCAATTTATAAATGCAAATCCATTTTCGGAAGGCTTGGCAATAGTACAATCTGAAGGAAAACTTGGATATATCGACAAAAACGGAACGTGGGTTGCAACATTAGATGACAATAGTTCAACTTTTAGCACTGTGGATGATATTAATAACAGCGTTAATCTTAAGTTTTATGGCGATTTCAAAGAAGGATTGGCAGTTTTACGAAAAGGCTCAAAATATGGATACATTAGAATTAAAAATTAAAAATTAAGAATTAAGAATTAAGAATGACTAAATACTGAATACTGAATACTGAATACTGAATACGGAATTACTGAATACGGAAAATGAACAAACGACTAACGACTAAATACTAACGACTAAATACTAAATACGGAATTACAGAATACGGAATACTAATTTTTAAAAAAATAATAATTATGAGTAAAATAATAGATAATTTGTTGCCCGAAGATTTTGGAAAATCTTTTGATGCAACGCTGTTTGCCGAATGGAAAAAAAGCGCAAACGAACACGAACAGGCAGGTATCACAAGCGTGATACTTTGGTTTATCGGATTTGCCGCATTGCTATTGCTTGGCGGTTTGGTCGGCTTAGGAATATTTTTTATATTGATGTTTGTAGCACTGGGAATATCGTTGCCCAAACAGAACAAAAGAAAAAAATATCAAAATCAACTCGGCATTAGCAACAAAGATTTTCGCACTGCCATTGCCGCAGCAAAAAAACGAACGAAGTAAGAAGTAAGAAGTGAAAATTAAGAATTAA
>JAITOP010000207.1 GCA_031289895.1 Prevotellaceae bacterium | reverse complement strand
CTTTATAACTTTATGAACTTTAAAAACTTTACGAACTTTACGAACTTTCTAACTTTAAAAACTTTCTACTTCTTTGTTCTTGGTTCTACCTTTCATTATTTCACGCATTTTCGCAATTCGTCTTTTGCGTTTGTGCCTTCGTTGAAAAGTAAATCGATGATGCTTAGGTTTGGAATAAAACCGATTTTTTGTGCAAAAACCTGATAATATTTTTGTGGCTCAAATGTTTTGTCGTCTTTTGCAAATCGCGCTTTGGGGCTTATGTTGTTGCGGTAATCAAAGGCAAAATCGGAAATAAAAATTTCGTGTTTTTCGGTGAAAAATATTTGAACGTTTATTTCCAATAATTCCAAAATTTTATTTGTGAGTTTTGTGTTAAAGTCGAACAAAAATTTTTCTTTTCGCTCAAAAAAAGGTTTTAATTCATCGCCGTAATATTCAAAAAACGGCGATGAATTGTACGCTGTGGTTAATGCCCGCCAATGCAATTTTTGCCAATCCTGAGCATAACTTATACAAATATCGCGAATCAAAATTTTGTTGCTGTCTTTGCGTTCGACAGGAATTGTGAGTGCAAGTTTTCCGTTTGCTGTTAAAATCTCACAGCGATTGCGAAAACTCTGTTTCAGATAATGTTCGTGTTGTTCGATATATATTTTTTCGGCAATAAAAAATTTACTGAAATACTGAATATTTCCCAAATACGCCGTAGAAAGATATGCTTCGTTTATCTGCATTTATGTAAATCGCCGGTTGTATGCAGCCAAAATATTATTTAACGCTTTCTCGATAATCGCACGCGGACAGGCTAAGTTCAACCGCATAAAGCCAATACCTTCTTGTTCCGAAAATGAAGTCCCGTCGTTTAATCCTACTTTCGCTTCTTTTATCAGAAAATTTACCAAATCGGGTTGCGAAATATTTAATGCGCTAAAATCAATCCATTGTAAAAACGTGCCTTCGGGATGTTTTGTTTTTATCACTGGCAGATTTTTCTGAAAAAAATTGATTACAAATTTTGCGTTTTCCGAAATGTATCCAAGCATTTGCTGCAGCCATTCTTCGCCGTTGGTATATGCTGCTTCGAGGGCAATATTTCCGCTGATATTTCCATCGGTAAGATGCAGTTTTTTTAAATGTAAACTAAATGCATCATGCAGTTTTTTATTTGATGCAACGGCTACGGCTGTTGCAAATCCTGCGATATTAAATGTTTTGCTCGGCGCAAAAAACGTGATGCATAAATCGGCAAATTTTTCAGATAATGCGGCTACCGGAATATGTTTATTCGGTGCAAAAATCAAATCGGAATGAACTTCATCGCTAAGAATTATTGTTTGATGTTTCAGGCAAAGTTCGGCAACTTTTTCGAGTTCATCGCGCCGCCATACTCGCCCGACCGGATTGTGAGGATTACAAAAAATCAGCATTTTTGCATCTTTCAGTTTTTCATCTAAGTCGTCATAATCAATACAATAATCAAGTCCATCGTGTTTTAAATTATTTTCGATAAGTATGCGATTATTATCTGTTGCAGCTGTAAAAAACGGTCGGTAAACCGGCGGCATTATTACAATTTTGTCGCCTTCGTTTGTGAGCGATTGCACGGCAAAATTTAACCCCGGCACAACTCCGGGCGAATAAATAATCCATTCTTTTTTAATATCCCAGTTGTTTTTGCGTTTTTGCCAATTTATTATTGATTCAAAATACGATTCTCCGTGAAATGTGTAGCCGAAAATTTGATGTTCGGTACGATTTTTTAATGCGGCTGTGATTGGCTCTGCAACTTTAAAATCCATATCGGCAACCCAAAGCGGAATTACATCCGTTGTGCCGAAAACTTGTTTGCATTTGTCGTATTTATCACAGTTTGTGTTTTTTCTGTCGATTAGTTCATCAAAATTATACTTCATGTTTAAAATTAAGAATTAAGAATTAAAAATTAAGAATTAATCACTAACCATTAATAGTTAACCATTATTATTTAATCATTTTTTTAACGATTTCCGAAATTAATCGTCCATCGGCTTTGCCTGCAAGTTGTTTGTTTGCTGCGCCCATAACTTTTCCCATATCTTTTTGAGATGTCGCGCCAACGGCAGCAATTACTTCTTTTACAACAACTGTAATTTCTTCTTCAGTCAATTGTTTGGGCAGATATTGTTCAATTATTTCGGCTTCGGCAAGTTCTTTATCTGCAAGTTCCTGACGGTTTTGCTGAGTGTAAATTGTCGCCGATTCTTTTCGTTGTTTTGCCATTTTCTGCAACATTTTTATTTCAAAATCTTCGGTGATTTCGGTTGCATTTTCGGCTGTTTTTGCCAGCAAAATTCCTGCTTTTATCGAGCGTAATGTTTCCAGTCGCAATTTGTCTTTTGCAAGCATTGCTGTTTTAATGTCGTTGTTTATAGTTAATTCCAAACTCATAATTTTATAATTTTATTTGTTTTTATAATTACAGTTTTAATATTTTTTCGAGAGTTATTTCAACCATTTTTCGCACATTGTCTTTATAATCTACAAGTGCGGTTTTAATTGCTCTGTTTGCGATAATCGTGCAAACGGTAATTGCGTTATGTCCCAAAAGATGCGACAAACCGGCAAGCGCCGAACCTTCCATTTCGAAATTCGTTATTTTTTTTCCGCGATATTCAAAATTTTCAATTAAATCATTTTGGTCGGCTTTCCAAAGCGGCAAACGCAAAACTCTTCCCTGAGGTCCGTAAAATCCGGGAGCCGAAACCGTCATTCCTTCAATTGTAAAATCTTCAAAAAGTTTTATCAAAACTTCCGAAGCCGAAACAAAATAAGGCGTTGGCAATTTTTCCCACCAATCCATGTGTTTCAAAAAAGCATCTTCAAAATCAAGCAAAGAAATGTTATCGCGATTGGCATAAAAATTAAGCAAACCGTCGAAACCTATTGATATGTGCGACGAAACAAACGAGCCTATTGCTATTTCGGGTTGTATTGCGCCTGACGTTCCCAATCGTATAAGGTTAAGCGTTTTGTGTTCTTGTTTTTCGGTGCGGGTTTCAAAATCTATATTTGCCAAAGCGTCGAGTTCGGTTACTACAATATCAATATTGTCTGTGCCGATTCCTGTTGATAAAACCGAAACCCGCGTGCCTTTGTATGTTCCTGTAACAGTAACAAATTCGCGATTTGATACCGAAAGTTCAACATTATCAAAATAAGCGGCAATCATATTTACTCGTCCCGGGTCGCCCACAAGCAAAATTGTGTCGGCAATATCTTCGGGTTTCAAATGCAAATGAAATATACTTCCATCTTCGTTTATAATCAATTCCGATTCTTCTATTCTTTTCATGTTATTATATTTTAAATTTAAATAAACATCAAAAGTACAAAAAAGTATTGACAGAAAAAAAATAAATGTCAAAATTACTTTCTACTTTACAGGTGCAGGAGAACCTACTTTAA
>JAITOP010000180.1 GCA_031289895.1 Prevotellaceae bacterium | reverse complement strand
AAATAAAATCATTCTCTATCAAGATGATAACGGAATTACAAATGTTTCCGTGCGTTTTGCCGATGAGGATTTATGGATTACGCAAAAACAATTGGCGGAAATTTACGAAGTGGATAGAAGCGTTGTTACAAAACACATTCTTAATATTTACGAAGACCAAGAATTGGTGCAAAATCGAACTTGTGCAAATTTTGCACTTGTTCAACGCGAAGGCAATAGAGATGTAAAACGAGAAATCGACCATTACAGCCTTGATATGATAATTGCTATCGGCTATCGTGTTCAGTCGCAGGTTGCTACGAGGTTTCGGCAGTGGGCTACGCAACGGCTGCACGAGTATATTCAAAAAGGGTTTGCAATGGACGATGAACGCCTGAAACAAGGCGGAAGTCGTTATTTTCGGGAACTTTTGCAGCGCATTCGCGACATTCGCTCTTCGGAACGAAATTTCTATCAACAAGTTACGGATATTTATGCCACTTCGGTAGATTATGACCCGCGAGCCGATTTGACAAAAATATTTTTCGCCACAGTACAAAACAAATTGCATTTTGCCGTTCACGAACATACTGCTGCCGAAGTGATTTACGACCGCGTAAATAACGAAAAACCGATGGTTGGAATGACCAATTTCAAAGGGAAATACATTACCAAAGATGATGTGAAAATTGCCAAAAATTATCTTTTGGAAATAGAATTGCAACGACTGAATTTGTTGGTGTCGCAGTTTTTGGAATTTGCTGAATTTCAGGCGTTGGAACAAAATCCAATGACAATGTGCGACTGGGTTGCAGAATTAGACAATCAGATTTTGCACAACAAACGAAAATTACTGACCAATTCAGGTAAAATTTCACACGCGCAGGCAATAGAAAAAGCCGAAAAAGAGTTTGAAACCTACCGCGCACACGAAATGAAAATACTCGAAAGCGATTTCGATTTGGCAGTGAAAAAATTAGTACAGAAAAATGACAAAAATGAGAATTGAAAACAGGAATAAGAAGTAAAAAAAATGAAACTACAAAATATTTTTAAGAGAAATTTATGTAGAAAAACAATTATTATTCCATTGATAATCATTGCTTTGCTCTCTGCTTTTGCAATTATTTTTGCAGATAAAAAGATAAAAAACAAAAGCAAAAATTTTCTTTTCAGCGATATTACAAAAATATCCGAAAACAGGGTTGGGCTTTTGCTTGGAACGTCAAAATTTTTGTCGAATGGACATGAAAATTTGTATTACAAATATCGAATTGAGGCGGCGATTGCTTTGTACAAAGCACAAAAAATAAAATATATAGTTGTTAGTGGCGACAACAGCCGTAAAACATACGATGAACCGAGTCAAATGAAAACCGATTTAATAGCAGGCGGCGTACCTGAAACTGCTATTTTTCTGGATTATGCAGGTTTTCGCACATTGGATTCTGTCATTAGAATGAAAGAAATTTTTGGACAAAACAGTTTTGTGATTATTTCTCAAAAATTTCATAATGAACGTGCTGTTTTTCTCGCTCGCCACAACAATCTGAATGCTGTTGGGTTTAATGCAAAAGATGTAGATAAATATTTTGGGTTTAAAACAAATGTACGGGAAAAGTTTGCCCGCGTAAAAGTTTTTATTGATTTTTTGACTCACAAACAACCAAAATTTTTAGGAGAAAAAATAGAAATAGAATAAGAAATATGTTAGATTTGAGCGTAAATATTGTTCCCGAATTGATTGAAAGTATCAGTCAAATTATTGTTAATGCCCGCAGGCGCGTAGTGGCGAGCATTAACAGCGAGTTGATTGTAACTTATTGGACTGTCGGCAAGGAAATTGTTGATAAAGAGCAAAATAACAATATAGACAATCAAACTTCCCGCCAAATTATTCTGCAACTTTCGCGGCAACTTACGCAAACGCTTGGAACAGGCTTTTCGCGCTCTAACCTGTTTAATATGAGAAAATTATATATTGAATTTCCAAATGTCCAGACAGTGTCTGGACACATTTCGTGGTCGCACATTTGCGAATTGTTGCTTATAGACAACCACAATAAAAGGAATTTCTATTTATCTCAAATTCAGAATGAAAATTTGTCGGTACGCGATTTGCGGCGGAAAATGGCAAGAATGGAATATGAACGTGCATTATCAAACAGCACAAATGTTTCTACTGATTTATCGCTTGCCGTAAATAATTTTCACAACCCCGAAAGCATTGTCAAAGACCCTTATGTGCTTGATTTTTTAGGCATTCCTGAAAATGAACATTTGGAAGAGTACGAATTGGAAAACTGCCTGATAACGCACCTCGAAAAATTTTTGCTCGAACTCGGCAACGGTTTTATGTTCGTGGGCAGGCAAAAACGCATTACCATAAATAATACGCATTATTATGTCGATTTGGTTTTTTACAACAAAATTCTACGCAGTTATGTTCTTATTGAATTAAAAACCAGAAAATTACAGGCGGAAGACGGAGGACAGGTAAATACTTATCTGAATTACTACAAAACGGAAATCAACGATGAGTACGACAATCCGCCCATTGGCATTATTCTTTGTGCTGAGAAAGACGAAATCGCCGCCGAATATATACTTTCGGGCTTTGAAAACAATATCTTTGCCTCAAAATTCGTTACCGTTTTGCCAGATAAACGCCAATTGGAAGAACAGGTGAAATATGTGATTGAAAATCAAAGAAATAATAAATTTTAATTTTATAAATCATAAGAAATTATGTCAAAAGAATATAAAAATATCGGCTGTATAGTTGCCGAAACAGAGGAAAAGGCCAGAAAATTGGCTTTAGAAAAATTTCCGCAACTCAAAGACGGAAAATATAAACTTGTTCAAGACGAAGATTGCCTCGACACTTGGTTTTCGTCCTGGCTCTGGCCTGTTTCTGTTTTTGACGGCATAAACAATCCTGATAATGAGGAAATTAAATATTATTACCCAACCAACGATTTGGTAACGGGACCCGATATTATTTTCTTTTGGGTGGCGAGAATGATAATGGCGGGCGAGCAATTTCGCGATGAAGAACCTTTCAAAAATGTTTATTTTACGGGCATTGTACGCGACAAACTCGGCAGGAAAATGTCGAAACAACTCGGCAATTCGCCCGACCCGATAGAATTAATGAACAAATACGGCGCAGACGGCGTGCGCATGGGAATGTTGCTATCCGCACCCGCCGGCAACGATATTCATTTTGACGAAAGTTTGTGCGAACAGGGGCGGAATTTCTGCAATAAAATTTGGAATGCGTTCAGATTGATAAAAGGTTGGGAAATTGATTATTTAGGCGAGATGCCACGCAAAAATGAGGTTGCTGTTGATTGGTTTGAATTAGTTTTGAGAAAAACAAGAGCAGAAGTTGCTGATTTGTTTTCAAAATACAGATTATCAGAGGCTTTAATGTTAATTTATAAATTATTTTGGGATGATTTCTGCTCTTGGTATTTGGAAATAATTAAGCCCGAATATGGAAAACCGATTGATAAAGGCACTGATAATTGTACGACAAATTTCTTTGAAGAAATATTGAAACTATTGCACCCTTTTATGCCTTTCATTACCGAAGAACTTTATCAACATTTGAATTTGGGCGATGATAAAAAAAGTATAATGTTTGATAATACTGTAAACACTTTTTGCACAAAGGAAATAAACGCAAATATTATTCCTGATTTTGAAACAGCAAAAGAAATTATTGCCAACATTCGCACTATTCGTCAGCAAAAAAACATTTCGCCCAAAGAAACAATAACGCTTTATGTAAAAGGCGAATACAATGCTGAATACGATGAAGTAATTAAAAAACTCGGCAATGTTTCCGAAATAAAAATTACAGACGAAAAGCCGTTAAATTCAATATCTTATCTTGTTGGCACAACCGAATTTTTCGTACCTGTTGAAATCAACGTAGAGGAAGAAATTGCCAAAATGCAAGCCGAAATAAAATACCATGAGGGCTTTTTGAAATCGGTAAATGCCAAACTCGGCAACGAAAAATTTGTCGCCAATGCCAAATCAGAAGTCGTTGAAAATGAGCGAAAAAAACAGGCAGATGCGGAAAGCAAAATCAAAGCATTAACAGAAAGTATTAATCAACTAAAAAAATAAAACCACTATGAAAAAATCATTCTTATTATTAGCATTCGCTTGTGTAACAAGCCTTTATGCACAAGAAAACATCTGTTGCGAAAACATACCCGACTACGATGTTATCATTGACCTTGACGAGGCATTAAGCAAAAAGGAAAGCATAGTTTCCCTCGACATTTCGCAGCAAAGCCCCAAACTGACCAAAGCACCGGAGGCGTTGGTGCAACTGCCGAATTTGAAGTGCCTGAATTTGAGTTACAATCGGCTCTCGGCGTTCCCCGAAAATTTTAAGGAACTGCAAAACCTCACTTGTTTGGACTTGTCGGGCAACCATTATTTGCAAAAACTGCCCGATTTTTTCAACGAGATGCCGAACTTGAAAGTCGTAAAAATCAAAGAATTAAGTTGGTCGGCAGCGAAAAAGAAAGAGATTGAGGAAAAATTTCCGAATATCAAATTTGAATGGTAAATTAAACTTTTGCCGTATCGAACGTGTCTAAAATAAAAAAATAGAACAATGAAAAAAATTTTGTTATTAATATGGCTTTGTCTGTCGGCAGGCGTTTCTGCACAGCAAGCGCAATACACGCCCGACAAAGAGGCGAAAACCATTTTGGACAAAACGGCGCAGGTCTTGCAAAAAACCTCAGGCGTGCAAGCGGCTTTCACGCTGACCATCGACAACCACCAAACGGACAATAAACAATCGCTCAACGGCACGGTTTGGCTGAAAGGCAACAAGTTTAAACTCTCCGTTGCCGATACAGAAACCTGTTATGACG
>JAITOP010000102.1 GCA_031289895.1 Prevotellaceae bacterium | reverse complement strand
ATGAGCAAACAAAATTTTCAATACTTTTATTCTCAACAAACGTCTGCTTATCATAACTGATTCTTGAATTTGCCACAAAAGTAATATAAATAATGGAAAATAGCAAAAGTTTTAAAATTATGTATTCAGTATTTGGTCGTTAGTCGTTGGTATTTAGTCGTTGGTATTTAGTCGTTGGTATTTAGTCGTTAGTATTTGGTCGTTAGTATTTGGTCGTTAGTCGTTGGTCATTAGTATTTAGTCGTTGATATTTGGTCGGAAGTTTTTAAAGTTATAAAGTTTATAAAGATTTTTTCAAATCAACAGATAAGCAAATCAACAAATCAACAATTTTTCGAAATGCTAAAAAAATGAAAAAATATTTTTTTTGTAACTAAAATATAGTTACCTTTGTAGAAATATATCAGATTATGGGTTCGCATGAAAAGTTATTATATTTATGGACAATATTTTAAAATACAAGGATTTTATTGCTACCGTAAAATACAGCGATGAAGATGAATCGTTTATCGGACGGATAGAAGGCATTGATTCGGTAGTATCATTTGAAGGGCAAAGTGTTGAAGAATTAAAAAGTTCTTTTCGCGAAGCCGTTGAAAGTTATTTGGATTTTTGCAAACGTAAAGGCATTCAGGAAACTCAAAAATCCTATACAGGCGTATTCAACGTAAGAATCAATTCCGATTTACACCGTCGGGCGGCTATTACTGCCAAACAACGCGGTTGCACACTTAATGCTTTTGTGAAAGAATCCATAGAGCGAAGATTGGAACATCCGCATTGATAAAGAGACTCATGTATTCAGTATTCCGTATTCAGTATTCAGTAATTCGTGTAAATTCGTGTAATTCGTGGCTTTATTAAGTATAATTAATCACATTTTCACATTTTCACATTTTCACATTAATCATATTAATCACATTTTCACATTAATCATATTTTCACATTTTCACATTAATCACATTTTCACATTAATCACATTTTCAAATCATTAATCATTAATCACTAACCATTAATCATTATAATATCTTCCAACTTTTGCAATATTTACTTATTCCGCAGTCGGCACAATGCGGCGAGCGTGCTGTGCAAACGTATCTGCCATGCAAAATAAGCCAATGATGCGATATTGCACGGAATTTTTCGGGGATATTTTTTTCTAATTGCATCTCTACTTTTTCGGGCGTTGTGGCTGACGATGTTACCAATCCTATGCGGTGCGCCACTCTGAAAACGTGAGTATCAACGGCGATTACCGGTAGTTTGTAAATTACTGACGCTACAACATTTGCTGTTTTTCTGCCTACTCCGGGTAATTTCTGCAAATCGTCAACATTATCGGGAACTATTCCGCCAAAATCGTTTTCGAGCATTTTAGCCATTGCTGTAAGATGTTTTGCTTTGTTGTTAGGATATGATATTGAGCGAATTATATCAAAAACATCTTCATCGTTTGCTTTTGCCAATAGTTTTGAACTTGGATATTTTTTGAAAAGCGCAGGAGTAACCATATTCACCCGCACATCGGTGCATTGTGCCGATAATATCACTGCAACAAGCAGTTCGTAAGGACTTTTGTAGCGTAATTCCGATTCGGCAACAGCCATATTTTGCTGAAACCATTGTATTATATTATCGTATTTATCTTTTAGTTTCATCTGTGTTTTTTGATTTGCATTTGGGGCAAAGTCCGTAAAAATATAAAACGTGATAAACAACATCAAAGCCTGTTGATGCAGATGTAGTTTCCTGAATTTCTTTGACAATGGGATTCCAAAATTCAACTACCGCGCCGCAGCCTGTACAAATCAAATGGTCGTGATTATTACATTCAAATGATTTTTCGTATCGCGAAGTGTTTTCGCCAAACTGGTGTTTTTTTATCAGATTACATTCAAGCAAAAGTTCGATGGTATTGTAAACGGTGGCAATGCTTACGGTGTATTTTTTGGTTTTCAGCATTTCGTAAAGCGATTCAACATCAAAATGTCCTTGTACGGAATAAATTTCGTCGAGAATAGCAAAACGTTCGCGTGTTTTTCTATAATTTTTACTTTCGAGATAGGATGTAAAAATACGCATTACCGAATCTTTTTCTTTGCTGTATTTAGTGTTGGTTTTCATTATTTTACACATCTAATTATTCTAATCGTCTTACATTTTCCATACTTTTTACTTTAGATATTTTTGTAATAAGATTATTCAAATCGTCGATACTGTGAACATAAAGTTCTATTGTGCCTTCAAAAACTCCGTCGTGGCTTTCTACGCTCAGTTTTCGCATATTTACATTCATTTCGCCTGTAATTATTTTTGTGGTATCGTTCAAAATTCCTATTCGGTCGATACCGCGCATGCTTATAAATGCAAGAAACGATTGAACTTTATGTGTTGTCCATTTTACTTTGATAATTTTGTCGCCGTGTTCGGCAGCAAGTTTATTGGCTTCGGGACATTCTTGCCGATGAACAATAACTTGTCCGTCTTCAATTTCAAAACCTATGATATTGTCGCCCGGTATTGGATTGCAGCAGTTTGCCGTTTTATATGTGAGGTTTTTCTCAAATGTTTCTTTTAGTAAAAATATTTTTTTCTTATCTATTTTTGTTGTTTCTGTTGTTGTTTCATCTGTATTTGGGATTTCATCTTCTTTTTCCGGTTTTTTCATTCCGGGAATTATTTTTTGTATCAATCCAAATCCCCAATATACTGCGGATTTTTGCGGCGGATTTTTTTTCAGTTGTTTTTCAAAATCATCAAGTTCAATTATTCCTGCGCCTACTTTGCTGTACAGTTCGCGTTTGTTGGCTACACCGTAGGCTGCGCATAGTTTTACAAATACTCTTGACTGAGGTTCTACATTAAATTCGGCTAATTTTTCTTCAATAAGTTTTCGTCCAAGTTCAATATGTCCTTGTACTTCGGCTTTCAGCGCAGCTTCGATACGACTTTTTGTTCGTGGCAGTTTGGCATATTCAAGCCATACGCGCTGTGGTTTTGCGGTTTCGGCGGTAAGTATTTCCACTTGGTCGCCATTGTTAAGTATATAACTTAGTGATACAAGTTTATGATTTACTTTTGCACTTATGGCTTTGTCGCCTATCCGCGAGTGAATGGTGTAGGCAAAATCCATAACTGTTACGCCTTTTGGCAATGTTATTGTTTTGCCTTTTGGTGTAAACAATGTTATTTCGGATGAATATAAATTTAGTCTGAACTGGTCTAAATATTCTACTGCATTGGTTTCGGGGCTGACAAGCACATCGCGTATTTTGGCAAGCCATCTGTCAACTTCTTCTTCTTGCGCTGTGTCGTCTTTGTAACGCCAATGAGCGGCAAAACCGCGTTCGGCAATTTCTTCCATTCGTTTGGTGCGTATTTGTACTTCAACCCACACTCCGAATGCCATCACTGTGCAGTGCAATGCTTCGTAGCCATTGGTTTTTGGCGTACTAATCCAATCGCGCAAACGCTCGTTTTTCGATTGATAAATTTCTGTAATTATTGAATATATGTGCCAACATTGTGTTCGTTCGGGGACAAGGTCGGTAGGTTCAAAAATTATTCTAACGGCGAATAAATCAAAAATCTCTTCAAAATTTACTGATTTTGTGCGCATTTTGTTCCAAACAGAAGATACCGATTTTGTGCGTGCGCTTGTATTGTATTTTATATTGCTTTCTTTTAATTTTTTTTCTATCGGATTGATAAATTTGTCGAAAAAATCTTGTCGTCCTGCTTCGGTAGCTTTGATTTTTGCATCTATTTCTTCAAATTTTTCGGGCATTAAATATTTGAGGCATAAATCTTCGAGTTCGCTTTTTATTTTGAAAAATCCGAGACGGTAAGCAAGCGGGGCAAAAAGAAAAAGTGTTTCGTTTGATATTTTTTGTTGTTTTTCGACCGGCATCGAGCCGAGAGTGCGCATATTGTGCAGTCGGTCGGCTATTTTTATAATTATAACGCGAATATCATCATTCATCGTTAATAATATTCGTTTAAAATTTTCTGCCTGACTTGATTTTTCTTTATCAAATGCAACGTCAATTTTTGTTAGCCCATCTACAATGTATGAAATTGTTTCGCCAAACAAACTTTTCACCAAATCAATTGTAAAGTTAGGATTATCTTCTACAACATCGTGCATAAGTGCAGCGCATATCGATTTGTAACCAAGCCCTATTTCCAGCACAACAATTTTTGCAACAGCAATAGGATGCAATATGTACGGAACTCCCGAACGGCGTTTTATTCCTTTGTGCGCCTCGTTGGCTATATCAAATGCTTTCTTTATAAGTGCAATACCATCTTCGTTTGTATTATTGCAACACAATTTCAAAAGCTCTTCAAACTTGCCTTGAATAAGTATTTCGTCATCATGTGTTTGAAGTTCGCTCATAATTTTTATTGATAAATTAAATTTACAGTTCCTTTTTGTTCAAATACCTGTTTTGAATTTTTAAATGTAATTTTTACATAATACAAATAAGTATCTTCGGGCAGCACATTGCCTTTTGCCGATGCTCCTGTCCAGAAATATTCGTTTGTAAGAGGCACATCCATTGGTTTTGTTGTTTCAAATATTACAATGTTCCATCGGTTAAATATTATCAAATGATATTCGTAATCCTGTTCTCTGCCGCCGATAATGGGCGCAAACTGATTTCTCAATCTATAAGTTTCTCCATTGTTTGTAAACGAACTTGTGGGGTCTATTGCATTTGGCATTGTTACAGGTTTGTCGAGGCTTACGCAATATTCGCGCGAAATACTTGTGAAACTTGAAGTTATGTCAGTAGCCCCGATTCTGTAGCAAAAATCGTACACATTGGCTTCATAATCAGTTTGAACGTTAGTGTCTGTGTATTGTGTAGAGTATGGCGACAGCGACCAAAACGAGCCGTTTCTGTATAAATCATAAGCAAAATCAAGCGTAAATTTATTCCACGATACGTTTATGTTGGGTTTTATGTATTTAGTATTCAAAATTATGCTGTTCAGAGTATCGCTTATTGTTGCAGGATTGTCGTTGCAAACTGAAGAACTGTTAAATGCAGTTACGCGATAAAAATATTGTCTGTTTACGTTGCATGAGTTATCGTCGTAAGTAGTTGTTGTTTTACTTGTAAATGTGTGTATTACTGAAAATGCGCTGTCGAGGTTTGTGCTGCGTTCTATTTGAAATTTGTCCATTCCTGTAGAGCTTTCTATTTCAAAATGAAGGTGATTGTGTGTATCATACGATATCAGAGAATCGAGATTTATATATAAAGGAGCAACAGGAATAGTTCCTCCTATTATTTTTCCTTCACGCACATTCGAATAACTTACTTCGCCATTAGGCAAAAATGCTTTAACGCGAAACAGATAATTTTGATTTACAATCATTCTAAAATCAATAATTGTATCGTATGTAACAGGGCTTAAAGGAACTGCGCTTGCCGGATTAAACGGCAGTGCCGGAGATATATATCCTTCAATTTGATATTTTACAGAATCGTTGAATTGTTTGTCGGCTAAGCGTATTTCAAAATTTCTGTAAGATGTTTTGTATGGCGACCACACAACTGTTGCTGCCATATCGCAAGCGCCGTATTGCATTACCGGTTTAAGTAGCATTGTATGATGGTTTTCCGAATGTTCGTTGCCTGATGGTCCTGCTTTTGTTGTCATTCGGTAAATTTTCGGCTGTGAATATGCCGTTAAGCCTATGTCGGTATAATCTGTTGCTGATGCCGGCTCTAATGTCAATAAATCAAATTGATTTAGAATGTAATTATATTTATATATTTCATAACCTGTTATGGTACAAGCATTATCAGGGTTTTCGTGCCATCTGATAATTACGTTTCCATTAGCAGTATTCGGAACAACCGATACACATTCAATTATCGGTGGCGGCGGTAAACATTGTGATTTTGTGATTGTTGTTGCAACAATCATCAACATCAATACGAATATAATTTTTTTTGCATTTTTCATTTCAGTATCTCCCTGATATTACTGTTGTTAATGTATTTATATTTAAATATTTATTTGCTAATTCCAATATGCGATTCGGCGTTATTTTCAATATCTCGTCAAATATTTGTTCAATATATTCAAAATCCAAGCCCATTTGTCGCAAATCAATGTACATATCGGCAATTTTCCACGTTCCATCAATCGAACGAAGCATGTCGCCGGTTATATAATTTTTCACCAAAGATAATTCATCTTTTGTAATTTTTTGCTGTTGAAGCCGTAAAATTTCATTTTTTATCTCTTCCAAAGTTAATTTTACGTACTCATTACCTACTTCGGCTGATATTACAAAATATCCTGAATCGCGCATACACACTATGTTTGAGTAGATTCCGTAAGTGTATCCTTTTTCTTCGCGAATATTTTTCATCAGTCGCGACCCAAAATATCCTCCGAAAATAGTGTTAAAAAAAATCATGCCGCAATAATCTTTATGTTTTTTGTTGAAAAGTACTTTGCCAATGCGAATTGCCGATTGCACGCCATTGTTTTTTGGGATATAAATTGTTTTTTCAGGCGATGTAATAATTTCTTGTTGTTCGGGATTGGCTTTTTCGTGATTGCCCCATTTATCTTTTCCAAAAAAATCGTTTATTATTTTTATTTCGTTTTCCGAAATTTTTCCGGATGCAACAACAAATGCATTGCAACTTGAATAATATTTTTTATGAAAATTTTTCAAAAGCCCGCCGTTTAATTTATCATAGTCGTCGGGCAAAGCAAATGTGCCGTAATGATGTGATTTTCCAAACAATGACGATACAAATGTTTCGCGTGCTGTTGTTGCAACTTTTTCGCGTTCGATAATTAATTGTTGCTTTTGATTTTGTTTATATGTGTCTAATTCTTTTTCGGGAAATGTAGGATATTTTACAATTTGTTCGGCAATTTCTATAACTTTCCGGAAATGTCGGGTAAGCGAATAAAATGTAATGCAAGCCCAGTCTCTGTCAATATCAAAATCGAGGGATGCACCGTAAAAATCAAGCATTTCGGCAATTTCGTTTGATTTGTATTTTTCTGTTCCTTCGCCCAACATATTTATTGTTGAACTTGCAACCAGAAGTTGAGCTTGATAACGAGTTCCCGCATTAAATACTATGCTTAAACGCAAAACGTCTGCATCGCCTGTGTTTATTACAGAAAGCGGCAATCCGTTTTGCATATTTATATTGTTTACTGCGGGCAGTGATAATTTATCGGGCAGTTTAAATTTCGGCGCTATTGCTCTGTTTAAATTCATATTTCATTTTTTTTCATAATTAAATTTATTTTGCTGCTATGTTTTTGTAATAGAGCGTAGAACATCTTTCATTGCTGAATATATTTTTTGATACCCGCAAAATATCATCGGTGTTTATTGCGCGGTAATAGTCGAGTTCGGTATTCATCAAATCAATATTGCCAAGCATTTCGTAATAACAAAGAATCATTGCTTTGTTCATGATGCTTGTTTCGGCAAATATTTGCGCCGATTCTATTTTGTTTTTTACTTTTTCGAGTTCGTATTCACTTACTTTTGTTGTACATATTTTTTCTATTTCTTTATCAATAACTGCTTCGGCTGTTTTTATTTCTACATTCGGCAGCAAACGAGCCGATACGATTAATAATCCATCATCAATATCGCCTGAAATAAAAGCATTTGTGCTTGCAAATAAATTTGTATTTTGAATCAAATTCTGATAAAACCGCGATGATTTTCCGCTCGAAAGAATATCTGTAAGCAAATCGGAAACATAATAATCAGGATTTGTGCGATTACACATTTTATATGCCTTGTAAATATATGTTAACGGAACATCACGCTCGACTGTAAGTGTGCGTAGTTCTGTTTGTTGCGGTTCTTTTGGGAGATTGTCAAGAGCAAGTGGTCGGCACGGAATATCGTCAAACCATTTTTCTACAAGTTCGTAAATTTTTTCATGCTCCATATCGGCAACAATACTAATGATAGCGTTGTTTGGAGAATAATGTAAATCGAAAAAATGTTTTACATCGTCGAGAGTTGCATTTTGTATATGTTCAACATTTTTGCCTATTGTAGCCCATTGGTAAGGATGAATTTTGTAAGCCAAAGGTCGCAGTAACAGCCAAATATCGCCATAAGGTTGATTTAAATACCGCTGATTAAATTCTTCGATAACAACACTTCGCTGCGTATTTAAATTTTGCTGTGTGATATTAGGATGCAACATTCTGTCGGACTCAATCCAGAGCGCAGTTTCGATATTTTCTTTTGGTAAAGTTATGTAATAATTTGTGTAATCGTTGCAGGTAAAAGCATTATTTTCGCCGCCTACAATTTGCAATTCTCCGTCAAATGATTTCACATTTTTAGAGCCGCTAAACATAAGATGTTCAAACAAATGAGCAAACCCTGTTTTTTCAGGATTTTCGTTGCGTGCGCCCACTTTGTAAATAACATTAATCACAGCAATCGGACTTGATGAGTCGCGGTGAGTAAGTAATGTCAAACCATTTTTTAATGTAAATTTTTTATATTCAATCATAAAACAAAGATAATAATTTTCTCTGAAACGGGAATTTTATTTTGATATTTTATTTATGGTTGTTGGTATTTGGTCGTTGGTCGTTAGTCGTTGGTCATTGGTCATTAGTCGTTGGTCGTTGGTCATTGGTCGTTGGTTGGAAGTTAAGGAAGTTAACAGAAAGAACAGAAAAATTCGTGGTAATTAGTGATAATACGTGAAATTCGTGGCAAAAAAATAATTTAACCCACAAAACAAGTGAAAAAAATCAACGAATAACTCACTAATCATATTAACATATTAGCATATTTTATTACCTTTCCTCTGTAAAAAAACTTCTTTTCATTTTTACGCGCTTGGAAATCTGATAATTTTCATGTAATTTTGTTAAAAAAAATGAAAACAATGAACAAACGAGGTTTTGCAAGAGATAATAATTCGGTAAAACATCCCAATATTTTAAAAGCAATAGAAAATGCCAACACGGCTCACACAATCGCTTATGG
>JAITOP010000046.1 GCA_031289895.1 Prevotellaceae bacterium | reverse complement strand
TGGATAGTTGTGATTGTGTACGAAAGCGATGATGAAAACGACGCAGCAAGAGTAAGAGACCAATTTGCTGCTGCCGGCTACGATGATGCTTATATCAGAAAAAGAAGCGGCGGAATAGTTTCTCCGTCATCAAGCACATCAAACGCATCGAGCGCATCAAACACATCGAGCGCATCTAACGCACAATCGGCATCATATCCTGTTACAACAAGCAGGCTGAGAAGTAAATATCAAACAGTTGTAGGATGTTTTCTTGAAAAATCAAATGCCGAAAAATGCTTTAATGAAGCTAAAAACAAAGGTTTTGATGCAAAAATATCAGAGCAGAAAGGCGAATGGATTCTTGTAGTTGTGTTTGAAGGCGACGATTTGAACGAAGCAGAAAGAGTGCAGGAACAAAGCGTATCGGCAGGTTACAGCGATGCATGGGTCAGGGGACGATAACGTAAAAATAATATCACATCCGGAATTTGGAACTCTTACGTTTCGTAAACGCAAAGGTTTGCGAAACGTAAGAATTAGTGTGAACTCGGCGCACGAAGTAAATGTAACGCTGCCGTACAACGTATCATACGACGAGGCACACGAATTTGTTGTTGAAAAAACAAACTGGATTAGAAAAATACAAAAACAAATAAGCGCAGTAAAACCAACGTTTTTTGACGAAAACACTCAGTTCTCGACACGTTCGTATAAACTAAAATTATTGCGCCACAGCGAAAATCATGTTCGCCGCATAATAACAGATGATGGATTTCTGATTATTTATTTTCCGCAGGATGCCGATATAAATTCGCCTAAACTGCAAAATATTTTCCACAGATGTATTTTGGATGCCTTGTATGTTGAGGCAAAGCAATATTTGCCGCAACGACTTGAATTTTTGGCAAATAAATACAATTTTAAATATAATCAGGTGCGAATAAAAAACAACTTAACCAATTTAGGAAGTTGCAGTTATCAGAACAACATCAATCTGAACCTACACATAATGCGCCTTTCGGACGAACTTATAGATTATGTAATTTTACACGAATTATGCCATACTGTTGAAAAAAATCACGGTGCAGGATTTTGGAAATTACTCGACAGCGTAACCAACAATAATGCCCGCAAACTTTCGCAACAAGCAAAAAAAATTAATATAAAGGTGATTTAGACAATAGTCGTAAGTTGTAAGTCGTAAGTCATAAGTTGTAAGTCATAAGTGTTTTGTTGATTTGAATAAGCACGCAGATAAAAGTCAATTACGAATTACGATTTTGTTGATGAAAAAAACCTTGTGAACTTTAAAAACTTTCTAACTTTAAAAACTTTATGAACTTTAAAAACTTTGAACTTTAAAAACTTTCTAACTTATTTTATTCTTAAATGATTTAAAAATATTTTAAAAAATATATTGATTTTTTATAAATTTATTATATTTGCAAAAATAGTGCTTTTTATGATGAAAAATTTGTCTTACTTATTATTTGTTTTTCTGTTTGCAGGTCATTTTAGTGTTATGGCTCAGGCAGATTCCGGAAATGTGTCTGCCGGAAAAGAGGAAAAAAAAGATACAACAAAAGTTAAGCCTACATTTGCATTTAGTGGAAATCCATCGCTTAACTTTACTCAAACGTCTTTCAGCAATTGGTCTGCCGGAGGTGCAAATTCTGTTGCAGGAGTGGCTATGGCTGCATTAAAATTAATATACACGGAAACAAAATTTACGTGGGAAACAACCTTAGATATGGCTTACGGCTTAACATATCAGGAAAAAGATTTTTTAAAAAACAACGATAAAATTGATTTTAGTACAAAATTCGGATTAAAATCATCAAAAAAATGGTATTATTCATTGGCATTTCAGTTGAAAACACAATTCGACAAAGGTTATAAAACATATCCGCCGCCGGATAAAAGCAAATATACTTCAAAATTTATGGCGCCCGGATACGCCATAGCCTCGCTGGGTATGGATTACAAGCCAACTTCGGAATTATCGTTTATGTTGTCGCCATTTTCGGCAAAATGCACTTTTGTTCTTGATACAATGTTGTCAAACAGAGGCGATTATGGTGTGCATCCGGGTAAAAAATCATTGTCGGAAATAGGTTCGCTTATTAAGGCAACATATTCCAAAAAATTCAAATCGAAAAGTACAATCAACAGTTCGCTTGAACTTTTTTCAAGTTGGCTGAATAACTTCGGAAACATTGATATTAGCTGGGAATTTGATTGGAATATAAAAATAAATAAATGGTTTTCATCTCGTATTTATTCAAAACTTTTGTACGATGATGATATCAGAATAAAAGATGCCACAACAGGCAAAGAATTGGGACCTCGTCTGCAATTCAAGCAAATGCTTGGCTTAGGAATTTCTTTATCATTTTAAATATTAAAAATTATGCTTTATCCTTTAAAATTTTATCCTATATACAAACATTATGTTTGGGGCGGGATTGCGCTTGCAGAGCTTAAAAACGTGAAACTTAAAGCCGATGAAACAATAAGCGAATCGTGGGAATTATCATCTGTAAATGCAAATATTTCGGTTGTTGCAAACGGATTTTTGGCAGGAAATAATTTGCAGGAAATTATCGAAATTTATATGGGCGATTTGGTTGGCGAATCGGTGTATGAAAAATACGGAATAGAATTTCCTTTGCTGCTGAAATTTATTGATGCCGCGCAATCGTTGTCGGTGCAAGTGCATCCTGATGATGAAGTTGCTTTGAAACGCCATAATGCTTATGGAAAAGAAGAAATGTGGTATATAATCGAAGCCGAAAAAAATGCCGAATTGTGCATAGGATTTAATAAAAAAACGGATAAAAAAATATTTCAGGAAGCCTTGAAAAATAAGACATTAATAGATTTTTTGAATTTTGAAAAAATATGCAACGGCGATGTTTTTGACGTTCCATCGGGCAGAATTCACTCGATAGGCAAAGGAATTTTACTTGCCGAAGTGCAAAATACTTCGGATATCACTTATAGAATATACGATTGGGGACGCGAATATGATGCAAAAACAGCGCGGCAAATGCACGTAGATTTGGCTTTGGATGTTATTGATTACAATTCGTACAATTCGTACAAAACCAAATATGACATTATAAAAAACGACAGTTCCGAAATTTGCAGAAACAATCATTTTGCAGTCAACACCGTTGATTTTGACAGTGCAATAATTCGCGATTATGTTTCGCTCGATTCGTTTGTTGCCTATATGTGCGTTGAAGGTTCGGCGATTTTGGAATGTAACGAAAACAAAGAAAAAATAACAAAAGGCGAAACAATTCTTATTCCCGCTGTAATTGATGAAGTAAAATTAATTCCCGATACACACGCGCGATTGCTCGAAATATCAATGTAGCGCTCGAAAAAAACAAAATAAAAAATGGAATTATCAGAAATAAAAAACAGGAAAAACATATACGATGCCTTTGCAGAATTTGCAAACGATTGCAATATGATGTCTGAAAAAGATTTGCTGGCGATAAAAAAATCGTTTGATATTGCTGTTGACTGTTTGTCTGATTATGCTCGTGAAAACGGCACTCCGTTTATATTTCATGCCATAGGAGTAGCGCGGATTATTGTTGTGGAATTGGGTTTGTCATCAACATCTGTTGTTGCAATGTTTTTGCACGAGGCAAATCTCAAACCGGAGAACTCAATAGATATGAAACCCTTTGGCGACGAGGTTTTGCGCATAGTTGAAGGACTAAATAAAATATCGAAAATAGATATAAAAACAACAGGTTTGCAAGCCGATAATTTCAGAAAACTTATTGTTTCATATTCGAGCGACCCGCGCGTAACCCTTGTAAAACTTGCCGACAGACTTGAAGTAATGCGCTCGTTGTTGTTTTTTACGCCTGCAAAACAAATGCAAAAAGCCACCGAAACAATGTTGCTTTATGCACCGCTGGCACATCAGTTGGGATTGTATAATTTGAAGGGGGAACTCGAAAATCTGGCATTTAAATATCTTGATAATTCTGCACATCGTTTGGTTACAAATAAACTAAAAAGTACGACTACCGAACGCGAAAAATTTGTCAAAGATTTTTTAATGCCAATAACAAGCGAATTGGATAAAAATAAATTTAAATATGAAATAAAAAGCCGAACAAAAACAGCATATTCGGTTTGGCGTAAAATGCAGGCGCAGCAAGTAAATTTTGAAGGTGTGTATGATGTTTTTGCAATTCGTATTATTCTTGATTCTGAATTTGAAAATGAAAAATCGGATTGCTGGGCGGTGTATTCGATAGTTGCAAATATTTACGAACCCGACACAAAACGACTGCGCGATTGGGTTTCGCGACCTAAGGCAACAGGCTACGAATCGCTGCACACAACAGTTTCGACAGCAGACGGAAAATTTGTAGAAGTGCAAATCAGAACCCGCCGCATGGACGAAATTGCCGAAAAAGGAGCGGCTGCACATTGGAAATATAAAGGAATAAAACAAATTCAAAGCACGCAGGATTGGCTCGAAACAGTTCGTGAACTTTTGGAAAAATCTCAAATAGAATCAACAGAAAATATCGGTAAAATAACCGAAACGGAAATTTTTGTTTTCACGCCCAACGGCGATTTGCGCCGCTTGTCGAAAGGCGCAACGGTTCTCGATTTTGCATTTGATATTCACACAAACATTGGTGCGCATTGCACAGGAGCGCGTGTAAACGGCAAAAACACAACCATTCGCGAACATCTTAACACCGGCGATACGGTAGAAGTTACAACATCGAAAAATCAAACGCCGAAAGCCGATTGGTTGAATTTTGTAGTGTCGTCGAAAGCAAAATCAAGAATCAGAGCAAAATTGCACGAAGAAGAGGCAAAAGTTGCACGACTTGGAAAAGAAATAATGGAACGACGTTTGAAAAACTGGAAACTTTCGACCTTTGAAGAAACCGTTACTGCGCTTACAAAATATTATAAATTAAAGCAAGGAACAGATTTTTATGCGATGCTCGGAAGTGAAAAAATAAGTTTTTCGGAAGTAAAAGATGTGTTGCAAAAATTATATTCCGAACCAGAAAAGAAAACCGTTGAAATTGTAGAAACAAAACAACCACAAAAAAATAAACCTACATCATCAAATAGCGATTATCTTATAATTGACGAGCGTTTGCGCGGATTGAGCTATCATTTGGCGAAATGTTGTAATCCTATAAAAGGTGATGATATTTTTGGCTTTGTAACAGTAAATTCGGGAATTACAATTCATAGCATAACCTGCCAGAATGCAGCGCGATTGCTCGACCAATATCCGTATCGGGTGGTAAAAGCAAAATGGCGCGAAGGCGACGAAGGTTCGTTTATTGCAACAATAAAACTTGTTGGCAACGACGAAATCGGAATTTTAAATCGCATCACCGAAACTTTGCAAAAAATAAACGTTGATATACGTTCTGTGAATGTGTCATCGCAAAAAGGCGGTGCTTTTGAAGGTAAAATAAGAGTTTCGGTATCAAGTTTAAAATTTTTAGAACATATCTTACACCGATTGCAGCAAATTAAAGGTATTCTTAAAGTTCAGCGAATTAATCAGTGATATTTTTGGTATTTAGTCGTTAGTATTTGGTCGTTAGTATTTAGTCGTTGGTATTTTGTTGTTTTTTATTCTGCAAATTTAAGTTCACAAAGGGTTTTCACAAAGAACACAAAGTTTCCTCTTTATAACTTTAAAAACCTTATAACTTTCTAACTTTATGAACTTTAAAAACTTTAAAAACTTTCTAACTTTATGAACTTTAAAAACTTTATAACTTTAAAAACTCACTTTCCTATGCAGAATTTTGAAAAAATATTGCCTAAAATTTCGTCAGTTGT
>JAITOP010000029.1 GCA_031289895.1 Prevotellaceae bacterium | reverse complement strand
TTATTAAAGATAACGTACAGCACAACACCTACGCCAATATCGGAAAAAGCAATATAACCGTTCTTAGTTTATACGCCAACTGGAATGTAACACCCAAAACACGCGCTTACGTGAACAGCAGCTTTTCGTACAGCGATTTTGACAATAAAGCCGCCGGTTTGCACAATTCGGGATGGAGTGCAAATGCTTTTATCGGACTTCAACACACATTTCCGCTCAAAATACGAGCAAGCATGAATGTGGGAGGACTCACGCCGAGCATAAGATTACAGGGACGCAGCAGTTCATACAATTATTACAATTTGTCGATAAACCGCGTGTTTCTTAAAGAAGACAGATTGTCAATAGGCGTTAGTGCAAGCAATTTCCTCAAAAAACGAATAACCCAAAAATCGGTAACCGAAGGCGTTAATTTCAGATACATAGGTGAATCTACATACCCACGATATTCAGTAGGATTTAATATCAGCTACCGACTTGGAAATCTGAAAGCAAGCGTAAAAAAAGCCAGCCGCACCATAGTAAACGATGATGTAAAAAGCGGTGAAAGCAGCAGCAGCAGTAGCACAAGCGGGGGAAATTAATTTATTATTGATTTGATTAGCCGTAAGTTGAGTTATAGAAGTTAATTCTTCATTTATAAGTACACAGTTATCAAAATACCGATTTAGACATAAAAAAAATAAAAAAACATATAAAACCCTTATTTATATAAAGTTCCCTTAATAGCCGAAAACAGGTAACACATACCCTTATTCCCTTATTGAAATATTGTAAATAAGGGAATAAGGGTAGAATGTTGAGGCTAATTTTTGCTATTAAGGGTGGCTTTTGAAAATAAGTGTTTTGATAACAGTTTAGTATAAGAAGTGTTATCGGCGTGCTAATTCAAATCAACAAAAAAACAAATCAACAATGAAACAACCAACCAACGACCAAATGCCAACGACCCAGCGACTATATAGATTTTATGTCCATTATCACAGTTTCAAAATCGTCGTTAGGTATTAGCGATTTGTTTTTGATTTTGGTTTTGTAAGTGTAAATTGTGTTGACCGAATAGCCTAAGAATTTTGCAATTTTTTCGTTGTCGGATATTCCCAAACGAATGAGTGCAAATATTCGCAAGTCGGTATTTAATCCGCTTTTAATGAAGATGCGGTCTTCGGGGTTAAACAATTCGTTAAATTGCGCGATAAACGATGGAAAAAGTTTTAGAAAAACTTGGTCGAAGCGAGCAAATAAATCTTCACGTTCGCGCTTGGCATCTAATTTTTTCGGAATATTTTGCAAATCATCAAATTGCCGCGCTGCTATTTTGCGGTTTACCCATCTCTGATACGATTCCATTTTTTCTATATAATCCGAATCAAGATTAAAGAAATAGCCAATATATTCGTCTTTTATTTTGTTGGCTTCCGATAGTTCGTTGTTGGTGGATGTTAGGTTTTCGTTGGTTTTTTGAATTATCGATTTTGCATGATTTAATTTTCGCAACTGTTTCCATATCACAAAAAAAGTTATAATCAGCAATATCACTAAAATTGAAATTGCAATAGAATAAACGATGATGCTGTTTTTTTGTTTTTCGATAATATGCACCCTTTCGTTTTCGATAATTGGAAGTATATTTCCTATTTCGAGTTGCCGATGCCGTGCGTTGTAAAACAGCGCATCAGCCAATGCCTGCCTGATATAGCCGGCAGAGTGCTGAATGTCGCCTTCTTCGTAAAGCATTCGCGCAAGATTTCTAAGCGCAACAGTTTCTTTGGTTGATGATTTTATATCTGAAATTGCTGCCTGAATCAAATAATGTTTTGCTTTTGGTTGCACGCCTTGCAAAAAATACACATACGAAAGGCTTGACGTGGCAATTGCCAAATCGTGTTCCGAATAATCGTTGGTAGAAATCAACTGTTCAAAAGCATTTATTGCATCCTTATAATTTGCAGATTTCATGTGTTTTAATTCCATAGCCGCCCAATAGCGCGCCGAGCCGTGCGGCAACAGTTCTATGGCAAAATCCATCGTTTTGTTTCCCAAATTATCGTATTGCCGGCGAAATTCGTCGCTGTTGTTATAATCTCCCAAATCGTAATACAAACGTGCTTTATTGAGATAATACTCTATTTTTGTGGAGTTATCGCAATTTGAAACATCTATTTGCGAAAAAATATCAAAAGCCTCTTTAAATAATCCCGACGACAAATAACAGAAACCAAGTTTTATATTCGATGCCGTAATTTTGCACGAATCGTTGAGCGTGTACGATAATTCCAGCAGTTTTTCAACACAAACGTAAGCCGAATCGTAAATATACGACCGATATTCTTCAAACAAATTATTGTATAATGTATAAAGCGTATTAGTGTCATTTTCGGGTAGCGCAATGGTTTCTTTTATTTTGCTGATGCGATTTTCTTTTTGCAGCACATATTCATTTTGTTTTGTGATGTAATAATCAAGCGAATCCAAATCGGTAGTGATATTAATCGCCTTAGCGTAAGCCGAAAACGACGGGCAAACGCAAAATAATATAACTGATATGTGTATTAATCTTATCACAGCATAAAATAGGTTTTGTTACCGCAAAGCTATGAAAAATTTTGTATTTCTACGATTTTTATGAAAAATGTTTTTATTGTTTTCAAAAAAAACCGGATTTTAGCAGATTTCATTCATATTTTATCTATATTTTTTAAATAGGTTTTTTGAGTTATATTATTGATTACATTTACTTTGAAAAATAAAAACAACAAAAACGTCTATATTTCTTATTAGTATGTTTTAATATGGTAAAATGAATTATATTTTTGTAAAAAATTTTAATAACAAAAACTATGTTTAACATTTTAAAACATTTAAAACGATGAAAAAAACCAAGTATTTATTTGGAAGCCTTATGTTGTTATTATCCTTGTTTCTCTTTACGGGATGCAATGATACTGACGACGGCTCGTATGTGTCGCCAATAACTATTTCTGAAAAAACAAACGGCGATTGGCATTTATTGTCTGTAACACAAATAGATGAAACAGCAAAAAAAGCCGGTTTAAGCCCTTCGGAAATTTCGTTAACCGACCAATTTGGATTCACCACTTTTGGTATCACACTAAACGTGGATAATGAAGGAAATCCCACTTCGTATGCAGTGAGCGGAAGCGCTCCCGAACTTTTCAACGAACAAGGCTATTGGGCGTTGGATACAGATTTTCCGCAAACCAACGGAACGCCTCCCGCAATTTTATTGTATGAAGATGCCGCAAAAGCGCATAAAAACGGCAAACTCAGCATCACAAGTATGCCCGGCGCTGCACCCGAAATGGAGTTGAAACTAACAAGAACATCCAACGATGTTCCTTTCGTATCGTACCAATTTAAATTAACTAAAAACTAATTAGATTATGAAAAAAATGATACTCTGCATTATTGGTCTTATAATGCTGTCAATGTCGGCGTTACGCGCAGCCGATATCAATCCCGATAAATATTGGGTAGTGCCTGCGGTATATGCTATGGATGAAGAAATTACATGGTATTTTGATTTTGGAAGCACACAAGAAGCCGTGCTGCCTAATGGTTCTCCTCTTTTCTTGTGGATATGGGCACCATCAAATCCAACAGGGAACCCGGTTCCCATGAATTACGAAGGAAACAGAATCTGGAGCATAACTCTTACTCCAACACTTTTTTTCGGAATGACATCTGCGGATATATACGCTCATTCCGACCATGCTTTTAACTTTTTGCTCAGGTCGGCTAATTTTGATGATTATCACACAGGTACTCTTGTAATTAAAACAATTACAGATTATGTAGGAGATTTTGCAACAAGCGGAAAAATTATGAGTTATTATTCAACCGAAAATAATAATACTCAGGCAATTCCCGGCAAAAATGTATATCCTACAAGCAATGTATCTGTTTTGTTTAATGCCAATCTTGCTCCCGGTTTTGCTGATGCGGTAAGTGGCGCAAAAGGTGTTCACATGCACGGCGGTTATAATAATTTTGCCGACCATATCATCGAATATCACGCTTGGGAAACAGGAGCTGCTTTGTGCAGCCAACCGCAATCGGCTTGCTACACGGAATTTAAACATTTGGGCAATGGAATTTATAAAAAAGACTTTGTGCCTTACCTGTATTTTGGTGCATTAGAAGAAGATGAATTTAACAATTTTGAATTTTTATTTGTGCAGGATGACTGGACTGCTACCAACGCAGATGCTACGGGAAATTATGTTATTCTTGCAGCAGGAGTTCCCGTTCCGCCGCCGCCAAGTTTGTACTTTTTCCCTGTAAAAATAAGTTTGAAAGATATTTTGGTTATTACCCGCGAATACAACAACAGAGGTCAGTTTTTATCGTATTCTGTTACCGGCGGAACTAAAACAATTACAGGCGATTTATCAGGCGCAGCACCAATGGCTATGCAACGCGCATTTGTTAATATTGCCGAAGAATTTAAGGGAATGAATATTTCCAAACTTACCGTTGTTATTAAAGACCAGAATAACAACGAAATATATTCGGGAGATATCCCATTAGTAACTGTCGATTAAAACCTAATTAAATAATCATGATTATGAATTTAAGAAAAATTAAAAAGTATATTGTGTTGATAATGACGGCAGTTGTTTTTATCAACTACTCGGCTTACGCACAGCAACGCATTACTGTTAACGGAACAGTAACCGACGAAAATAATGCACCGCTTTGGGGAGTAAGTGTTGTTGTATCAGCCTCGCAAGGTACAACAACCGCCGAAAACGGAAAATTTACATTAACCGTTGAACAGGGAACACAGCTTGTATTTTCATACATTGGATATGAAACACAAACACTTACGGCTCAACCAACCATGAACGTGAAATTGCAGCCCGACGCAATCGGATTAGAACAGGCAACAGTTGTTGCAATAGGCTATGGCACAGCGCGCAGGTCGGATTTGACAGGTGCAATATCATCGGTTTCGGCAGCAGATTTTAAAAAAGGTATAATTTCATCTACCGAACAATTACTGCAAGGCAAAATAGCCGGTTTGACGGTTACACAAGGCAGCGGCGACCCTGCGTCAGGTGCATCTGTACGTTTGCGCGGTGGCACTTCGCTGTCGGCAAGTAACAGCCCATTGTTTGTTGTTGATGGTATTCAAGGTGTTGATATTAATACAATTCAGCCCGGCGAAATTCTTTCATTCGATGTTTTGAAAGATGCTTCGGCAGCGGCTATTTTTGGTTCTCGTGGCGCAAATGGTGTTATTATTATAACAACCAATCGTGAGAAAAAAGGCGGAAGCATAAGTTACAACGGATATGTTGCGATAGGTTCGGTAGCAAAAAATCTTGATTTGC